>JAOZHV010000050.1 GCA_026014725.1 Candidatus Bathyarchaeota archaeon
GGTAAGCAAATAGGGTGAACCCCTCTTCGAAAAAGAGGAGTGAAACCATTCCTAATAAGACTAACAGTACATGAAATTGGTCAATATCCGCATTTTTTCACTACCTTTCCGACACAATCGACAATTCACCCTGGGTTAGTAAGCAACTTGGGTTTTGAAACCAACTCCGGTCATCAGTTTTATCAATCGTTTCAAATTGAGCATGATCGCCGTGAGAAAAGCCTGGACGGCAAAGCCAATGATCCCCAAGTAACGACAGCGTCCGAAACCATGACTTAGTTTGGCTTCACCGAATTTACGTTCTATCTTGTATCGTTCCTTCAGTCCTTGTTGGTATTGTGGCTTTTGACGTAAGTCGAGCCAGACTTGCTTGTTTGCGTCTTTCTTTTCTGTACGGGTCTTTTTCAATCGGATAGCGGAGTGCAAGCCGTGAATTTCCAAATAATAATGATTGTTGCCATCGTCATAGCCTTTGTCGGCTGCATAGGTTTCTACAGGCAATTGCTGTTGAAGATCATGTTCCACTAGAGAGATGAAATGATGCCCATCATAGGCTTTCCCCGATGTGACTTCCAAACTGGTGATCAATCCATTTTCAGCGTTCAGGCTGACATGCGCCTTGTAACCATAGAAATACTGGGTTTGTTCTTCGTTTTTCCCTTCCTCATTCTTTACTTTGCGTTGGTGTTTTACCCCCCAATGTGCATCCGGATCGCGCGGCGTCTTTCCTTTCTTTTGGCGCTGTTCATCTTTGTCCGTATTGACATTTGCAATACTGTGCACACTGTCTACAATCTGGATCGCACCAAACTGGATTCCCTTGCGCAAGGCCATCTTCACAATCTCCTCCAGTATCTCCCTGAACGCTTCCTCCTTGCCGCATCGTACCAATCGTTCTCGAAAAACGGTCAGGCTCGAATGATCGGGCGCTTTTTCATCCACAGCCATCCCTAAAAAATACTTCGCCGGTATATTCTCATTGATGTATACCTCTACCTGCCGTTCACTCAAATTGTATAGATAGGCCAGCAACTCCACTTTCAACATCATAACCGGGTCAAATGGCGGACGTCCAACTATTCCTTCCCCCTTATACAGTTGTACCAGTTTGTCGCTAAATACATTCCATTCTATCCCTTCATTCAGTAAGCGCAAAAAATGCCCAGCTGGCACTAACTGGTCATATAAATAATCTCCATAAAATGAGCCCTTACCGGTTTTGACAAAGCGTACCTTTTGCATCTCTCTCTCCTATGGTAATTTGCTTCATTGTATTAAAATTTTTCCCTATGGTCAATTCTTTATTTTGTTTTTCAACAATCTCCGTCAAATTAATTGACATTTTAGATCAGGGGATGTATAATCGGGTTTTGCAAATAAACTAAGCTGGAGAGAAACGCAATGGATACAAGCGCGTTAGCAAATGGAAACAGTCAACCCGAAATTAAACCCAAAATGCATTTCAAAGGAAAAGTCACCAAAGTAGGGTTAGCTGGAGCAGTGGTTGACATTGGCACCGGTCACAATGCAGCCATCCATGTTTCTCAGATACAAACCGCCGACAATGAACCGATCAAAAGAGTAGAAGATATTTTATCTCCTGGTCAAGAAATCGACGTTTGGGTGAGGCGGGTACGAGATGAACGTATCGAACTCACCATGTTCGAGCCTCTTGCCCTTGAATGGCGCGAGATCAAAAAAGGTATGCGGGTGAAAGGGAAAGTGGTTCGATTAGAAAAATTTGGGGCTTTTGTTGAAATTGGTGCCGAAAGACCCGGGCTTATTCATATCAGCGAAATGGC
>JAOZHV010000051.1 GCA_026014725.1 Candidatus Bathyarchaeota archaeon
GCGAACGCTGGCTTCCCGTTTGTGGAACGAAGTGAAGGTTAAGAAGCCGCCGATAAAGAAAAAGCAACTCAGCAGAAAACATTGAACGGACTGGATAATTTCTGGAAAGGCAAAATAGAGATCGCTATGAACAAAAATCAGCAACAACAGTGCAAATATCTTCAGCCAATCGAATTCAGCGGTCAAGCGCGTCTGCGACACGACTAAACACCGCCCCTACTCGTGGGGGCGCGCATCTTCACTCGGGGGTCACCTTTTGGCGAGCACACCTGCGCAAGACACTAATAATGCTTGCGGCAGAGAGAAAACAAAAAGCATGTTAAACGCAGCATGCACGGAACAGGGCAGAGGCAGCGGTTTCATTAAGCCGCGCAGGGTTTATCCTTTCACGTTAAACGCTAATCTTTTATGGCTTCTATGAAGCTCATGACGTTCCACAGTTTAACCCGCGTGTACGGCGGCATATTCGGATCCTGCAAAATCTCATCCAAAAGCGATATGGCATTTGAGGCTCTGACGGCAGGCGTGTACTCGCCTGTTTGCAGCGCGTTCATGGCGTCTTTCGCGGCGCGCCGGATATTCCGTGGCGTAGTGCTGTCTTCTGAAACTTCTCCAAGCACAGCCAGCGCTTGCTTGATTCGTTCCTCATATTCCTCAGCTTTTTTCTTCCGCACCATAAACAACCACCTAACCAATAGCGCAGTAACCAAGTTATATAAGCTTTGATACGTATTTACTTTGGGGTTCCCATGCAGGAAAAAACTGGTGACGCATCCATTAAGCGCATGGCTGACTTGCTGCGGCAGGGCACCACGTTGACTGAGTTGGCGTGTCCAGTTTGCGTTTCGCCGCTTTTCAGGCTAAAAGACGGAACCTTGTGGTGCGCGAAATGCGAAAAGAAAGTCGTAATTGTAAAGGAGGGTGAGGAAGCGGAGAAAGCCGCGGGCGCAGCGATGGATAAGCTTGAAGCCACGCTCTTGTCGAAAGTGCAGGAGATGCAGAGCAAGATTCAGCAGACTGAGGATGTGGATGAGTTGCAGAAGCTGAGCGCTGCGCTTTCCGAACTTTTGAGTAACCTTGAAAAGGTTAAGAAGATGAAGAAGAACTGAAGGGGAAAGCGGTGGAAAATGCGCGGGTTTTACGAAAATTTTCCTGCGGGTGTTCACAGAACCGAAAACTTCACGGTAACTCTTTCAACCAAGAAACTCCAGCAAAAGCTAATCCAAGTGCTCAACGAAGTGAATCGCAGAACTTTCAGTTTCGAAGAAGTGGCTAATCCAAGCGTGCCTCAATGCACAATAATTTTTGAGTTAGGCATAGCCGACGCGGA
>JAOZHV010000052.1 GCA_026014725.1 Candidatus Bathyarchaeota archaeon
CGTCAGTCCACAGCCAGAAGCCACTGCCGCGCCCACAGAAACGCCGCCATCAGTAGCTGACATGTACTTTGTGCCCGCAATGGCCGGAGTAATAATCGCAATCATAGTAGTTGGCGCAATCCTAGCACTACTACTGCTCAAAAAACGACCATAAAAAACACACAACAAAACAACCCTTCCCCTTTTTTAGTCAATTAATGAAGTAAAGTTGGGCTGAATAGGCTCTGGTTAACAATTCGCGATGGAATCATAGTCATCGTGATTTGCATTCAAATCTCCCTAAATTTGGTGCCAGAGCCTCAGCAAACCAAGTGAAAAATTCTATCCTGAAATATGAATTTCTTTAAGAAAGCATTAATATTGGCTCCGCTTAGGATTACTTGGTGAAGTTTTTGCCTATTGACCCTGATTTTCAAACCAAACGCCAAGTCGTTGGCGAACATAACGGTCACAAGGTCTGGGGACCAGTTGAACCCCCACAGAAGCTTGGAATTCACGGAACAACCAGCGCTGTTGACTGGGATGTCTGCGTAGGAGACGGCGTCTGCATTGATGTTTGCCCTGTTTCGCTCTATGATTGGGCTGATTCGCCGGGGCATCCGCTTTCTGAGCGGAAATCTGACCCTGTGCGTGAACAGGACTGTATACAGTGCTTAGCGTGTGAGACGCAGTGTCCAGAGCAGGCGATAAAAATAACTCCGCTCACGTAAGCAAGCGTTAATTTATTAAAAAAAGTAAAAGCTGATTGATTTTTTGATTAGCAAAGAAAGTGGTGGCTGGCTTACTTTACTAGGTTATAGTTTTTGTTTACTTTGTCCCAGTTGACGACGTTCCAGAAGGCGTCAATGAACTTGGCTCGTTCGTTCTTGTAGTCAACGTAGTAGGCGTGTTCCCAAACATCCAAAACCATCAGCACTTGAAAGCCTGGGTAGAGGTTTACGTTATGTTTTTCAATCTGCATAATCAGCGGTCTTGCGATGCATGGTTGAGCAACCAGCGCTGCCCAACCTGAACCTTCAACGGTTGCAGCGGCTTTTGAGAACTCTTGCTTAAACTGCTCAAAACCACCAAATTCATTGTTAATTGCATCGGCTATGGCTCCGCCTGGTTGACCACCACCGCCCTTGCCTGCTGGCGCCATGTTTTCCCAGAAAGTCGTGTGCAATAGGTGACCACCAATGTTGAATGATAGCTCTTTTAGAAGCGCTTTCACGTCTAAGTCGGCTTTTTCGCTGTGTGCTTTGTCGAGTTTTTCAAAAATCGCGTTAGCGCCGTTCACGTAGGCTTGGTGGTGCTTGTCATGGTGCAGTTTTAGCTGCTCCTCGGACATGTAGGGTGCTAGGGCATTGTAGTCGTAGGGTAGTTTTGGCAGAGTAAACTTTTTTACTTTCTCCATAAAATTCACCAAAATCTAACAATTCCATAGAAAAAAACAATTAATATACTTTACTTAAAAGCGCTAACACGCAAGCTTCAATCGCCTATAGAGCGCGATAGTTCAAACATCAGGCTTATAACCCTGCACGTTTAATTATTTTTACAGTGATTCTTTATGACTAAAACTGATGAAAACCTAAAGGTTGCTTTTGCAGGCGAATCCCAAGCTAACAGGATGTATTTGGCGTTCGCCAAGAAAGCGGAAGAGGAAGGCTTGCCTCAAATCGCTAAACTTTTCAGAGCCGCGGCTGAAGCGGAAACCGTCCATGCACTAAACCATCTGAGAGTGATGGGGCAAGTGAAAACGACGGCTGAAAACTTGAGCACTGCTGTTTCAGGCGAAACCTACGAGTTCAAGAAAATGTATCCTCAGATGATTGAAGACGCAAAAAGCGAAGGCAACAAGCAAGCCAAAGTAAGCTTTGACTGGGCAAACAAAGTTGAGCAGATTCATGCGAATCTGTATCAGAAAGCAATCGACACCTTAAAAACCCAAAAAGACATGCCTAAAGCTGATATTTCTGTGTGTCCAGTGTGCGGAAACACGTTTGAGGGGTCAGCCCCAGACATTTGCCCAATCTGCGGAACACCAAAAGAAAAATTCATCAAAATGGCCTAAACGTAATTTCATTTATTTTTATTTTTGTTGATTGTTGCCAACAAAGGGAAAAGTTAGGCTTTGATTTTTTGGGCGATTTGTTGCCCGAACTCAAAGCATTTCTTGAGCTCTTCACTGGTCGGAACCCACTTCAACTCTAGTCCAGGCTCGTTTACGTCGAAGCCTGTTTCTTTTGCCATCTTAATCATGCTTCGGACTGCGCCGCCTCCCCAGCCGTAGGAGCCAAAAAAGTACCATAGTTTGCCTTTGGGTTTGAGTCCACTGATGTATGTTAGGAATGTGCCTAGTGAAGGGAACATGCCATTGTTCAGCGTTGGTGAACCCACAAGAACCGCTTTGGCATCCACGATTTCAGTGACTACGTCAGTGTTGTCATTGGAGCGAAGTTTTAGCAGTTTAACTTCGACGCCTTCGCTTGCTATGCCGTCTCCGATTGCTCGCGCCATTTTGTCCGTGCTACCCCACATAGTGTCGAAAACTATGACTACCTTTTTCTTCACAGTTTTACCTGTGCACCAGTCCATGTAGGCGGTAACGATTTTCATCGGGTCCTTGCGCCAGATGATGCCGTGGCTGGGTGCGATAATGTCGATGGGCAGTTTCATGGCGACGACTTCCTGAATCTTCTTAACTATAAGAGGCGAAAAAGGCGTGAGAATGTTTGCGTAGTATGTGACGGCTTCTTCCATGAGCACATGCTGATCCACTTCGTCATCAAACCGCTCCGAGCTCGCAAAATGTTGCCCAAACGCGTCGTTAGGCATCAAAATCTTATCCTCCACCAGATAAGTGAACATGCTGTCAGGCCAATGCAACATCGGTGCCTCCAAGAATGAAAGCGTCTTCTTTCCAAGTTTTAGTTTGTCGCCTGTTTTTACGGCTTCAACTCTTTTGAATTCTGCGCCGTAGTGTTTGATGAGTTCTTCTCTGCCTCGTGCAGTGGCAAGGATTTTTGCGTTTTTCACCAGTTTAGCGATAGTTGGGAGGCTACTTGAGTGATCCATTTCCACGTGGTTGACTATTATGTAGTCAATTTTGTCTAGGCTGGTTAACTCTGAGATGTGTTCGATTAGTTCGTTGCAGAACGGCGCTTTTACAGTATCTATTAAGGCGGTTTTCTCGTCCTGTATCAAGTATGCGTTGTACGTAGTGCCTCGGCCTGTGGTGTAGCCGTGGAAATCTCGTATGTTCCAGTCAACTACTCCAACCCAGTGTACTCCATCCTTTAAGGCAACTTTAACCAATTCATTCATTCTCCAAAACATCTGACGAAGAATAGTTATTACAGAAGTTCCCGCGAAAGCTCTTATAACATTTTCGTTGCGCCAAGCCCAAACAAGCTGTAGGGTTATATGTTGGAAACACCAAAGTTAACTACAGAAGCCACTTTGCTGGCGACGTGTTTGTGAGGGCGAAAAAGTGAGTTTACTTCCTGATGATAAAAAAGAACTCTTAAAGAATGATTTCAAGGAGAAACTGGTTGACCCAGTAAAAATCGTTATGTTTACTCAAAAGGTTGAGTGCCGATTCTGCTCTGACACCAGAAAACTAGTTGAAGATATAGCCACTCTAAACGATAAGATAAAAACTGAAATTTACGATTTCGTGGCAGACAGCGCTAAAGCCAAAGAGTATGGAATCGACAAAATTCCCGCATTAGCGATAATTGGCAAGAAAGACTATGGTGTGCGAATCTACGGCTTGCCTTATGGTTACGAGCTTCAAACCTTGATTGAGGCAATCGTCAACGTTTCGAAGGGTACAACTGACTTGTCCGACAAAACCAAGCAGATACTTTCGGATGTGAAATCACCTGTTGATATCAAAGTGTTCGTTACCTTAACCTGTCCGCATTGTCCTGTCGCGGCTACTGTGGCGCATAAATTAGCCATCGAAAACGACATGATTAGGGCAGAAGTAATTGATGCCACAGAGTATCCTGATTTAGCAATGAAATACAATGTCATCGGCACACCAAAAATTGTTATTAACGAGAAGATAGAATTTGTCGGAGCCTTTAACGAGGACTTATTTGCAGAGCACGTTGTATTAGGAGCACTTCAGTGAGGGCAACTGCAAGTGAGCGATAAAACCAATTTAGAATTAGTTTTCGTTTACAGCAAAGACTTCATGGAACGTGTCATACGCAACCTAATCAACGACCCGTGCTTTTGCCAATCTTGCGGGCTTTACTGTGAATCATGCAAATATAACGTCTACAGCTTCGTCAAAAACGTTCGAGCCGCCATCCAACTGCCAAGCGCCTCTGACTTGCCAGCGTTCATCGATAACCCAGAAGAGTTTATGCCGAAAAAAATGCCGCCAGCCGACATCTGCCTAGCGTCAGGGCTTCACAAAGATTTGTTGCTGGAATTGCCAAACCAGATTGTGAAGGCTGGTATTAAGGCGTTGATTGTTCCAATTGAGGATTGGATTGAAGTGCCTTCAGGCGTGCGAAAACAAGTCGAAGACAAATGCAAAGAGTTGGGGATTGAATGTGCTTTTCCTAAGCCGTTTTGTACGCTTGAGCCTGAAGCGGATAAGCCCACGATTGCCCGTTTCATCGAGGAAACTAGGGTTGGGCGTCCAGTGCTGGAAATTACGCTTGCAATGGTGGATAAACGAGAGGTTATTGAGTGCGCAGTGGTTAGGCGGAGCGCGCCGTGTGGTTCAACATGGTACATCGCGCGGAAACTTGCGGGAGTATCAACCAAGAAGGAAGAACTCTATGACGCCATCGCAAAAGCGCACCACAGCTATCCCTGTACGGCAACCATGAACACTGACCCAGAAACCAAAGAGCCAATTTTACATATTGGCGGTTTTACAATTCGAGAAGAAGTGGATAAAGCGATAGAGAAAGAAAGAGAACGAATTAAAAAAGAAAAAAGTTCGGTTTAGTGTCCTCCACAACAACAGCAACCGTGTCCTGGTTTCCCAGAACCACCAGCGTATTTAGCTGGATTCTTATCAAAGGTTGCTTTGCATGAGGCGGCGCAGAAATAAAATTTCTTGCCCTCATAGTCAGAGGTATATTTTGCGTTTTTCTCATCAACCATCATACCGCAAACTGGGTCTTTAGCCATGCTTACTTCACCTCCTTTTCGCTGTCGGTTTTTTTGTCGTTAAACTTTTCGTACTTGAACTTGGCTAACCTCAAAGTTGCCGAGTTTCCAACTACTGTTAAGCTGCTGATAGCCATGGCGGCTGCCGCGTACATTGGGCCATTAACTCCTAGTAGTCCTGCTGCGGCGATTGGTATCATTACTGTGTTGTATGCGAATGCCCAAAACAGGTTGGTGTTGATTTTGCGCATTGTTTTCTTGCTAAGCTCCACGCCTAACGCTACATCCCGCAAATCGTCTTTTATGAGCACGATGCCGCCTGTTTCTTTGGCAATGTCTGTTCCGCTTCCTATGGCGATGCCGATGTCTGCTGTTGCCAGCGCGGGAGCATCATTGATTCCGTCTCCAACCATTGCCACAACTTTGCCTTCGCTTTGCAACTTTTTGATGGCTTCTTCTTTTTGCCACGGCAACACATTCGCTATGACGCTTTCGATGCCCAGTTGTGACGCTATGGCTTTTGCTGTTCGCTCATTGTCGCCTGTAAGCATTGCAACTTCCAGTTTCAGACTTTTCAAATGTTCGATAGCTTCCATCGCGTGCTCTTTTGGTGTATCCATCACTGCAACCATACCTGCTACTGTGCCATCAACTGCCAGTATCATTGCGGTTTTTCCTTGGCTCTCCAGATTTGCCATGTCCTCTTCGAGTTCTGCTACTGGTATGTTTTGTTCTTGCATGAGCTTTCGATTTCCAAGAAAAACCCTGCGGTTTGCAACGATACATCTGACTCCGCGGCCAGGCAAAGCCTCGAAGGCTTCTGCAGCAATAATCTGTACTTGGTTGCTTTGTGCATACTTTACTATTGCTTCTGCTAAGGGGTGCTCTGAGCCTTTTTCAGCTGAACCTGCAAATGTTAAGACATCTTTTTCTGTGAAGCCGTTGTAAGTTTTAACGTCAGTTACTGAGGGTTCTCCTTTTGTCAGCGTTCCTGTTTTATCAAAGACAACCGTGCTGAGTTTTCTTGCTTTCTCTACGTACTCTCCGCTTCTTAGCAAGATGCCGTATTCAGCGCCTTTTCCGACACCAGCTAAAACAGCGGTTGGAGTTGCAATCCCCATGGCGCAGGGGCAAGCTATGAGCAACACTGAGAGAAGCGCAAAGAATGCCGCTTGAACGCTGACAGTTAAGCTTAGAACAGTGAACGATATTGCGGCAACCGTGAATACGATGGGTACGAATCTTTCAACAACTTTATCGGCGAACTTTTGTATCGGCGCACTTGAGGCTTGAGCTTCTTCGACAAGACGAATTATCTGAGAGAGGGCTGTGTCCTCGCCGACTTTTGTTGCCTTAAACTTGAGGACGCCTGTTTTGTTCATGGTTGCTCCTATGACTTCACTGCCGACATTTTTCTCTACAGGGATGCTCTCGCCTGTGAGCAGTTTTTCATCAACTGAAGAATACCCCTCAATCACTACGCCGTCAGTGGGAATTTTTTCGCCTGGCTTCACAATTATAACATCGTCAATTTGCAACTCTTCCGCTGTGATTTGCATTTCTTGCCCGTCACGGATGACAGTTGCAGTTGTAGGCTGAAGTTCAAGCAGTTTCCTCACCGAGGCGGCTGACCGACGGCGTATCAGTTCCTCTATGTACTTTCCAAGCAGTACAAAGGCAAGAATTCCGATGGCTACTTCTAGATAGCCAAACTCTGCTATTTCCACTGACCCTGCAATTTGGGGAAAGAAAGTTGTAATTGCACCGTATGACCAACCAGCAAGAACTCCAACTGTGACTAGTACGTCCATGTTTATTTTGCGGTTTTTAAGCGAGAAGAACGCGCCTTTGTAGATGCTAAAGCCTGCAATCCACACAATAGGCGTAGAGACGAGGAATATGGCTAATCCATATACTGAGAGTCCGCCTGCTATTTGTAAATACATTACTGCGGCAACAATGCCAAACAGAGTAATGACACGTAGTCCAAGTGCTGCCATTACGCCTATTAACGTGAGGGAAACTCGGCGTTTCATAGCCTTTAGTTCGCGTTCTGGTTGCTCGTAAATTGCTGCGCATGATTCCGAGCAGAAATAGTAGTAGCGGTCGCCGATTTTGCGCTCGATGGCGGTTTCCTTGTCGATGACCATGCCGCATACAGGGTCTCGTACTTTAGTCACAAGTAGGTCTCCTTACAATTATTAATCTAGACCTTTGCGGCTTTAAACATTTAAATGTATCTGAATAAGACATATCTTTTTTCGATAAAAACAAGCAAAAATCAACTATCAAACAAGAAAATAAAAAAAGAGGTCACTCTAACCGTTTAATTATATGGTACCCGAACTGAGTTTTAACAGGATCAGAAACCTGCCCTTTTTCAAGCGAGAAAGCAGCTTTCTCAAACTCCTTAACCATCTTGCCCCTTGTGAAAGTTCCAAGGTCTCCGCCTTTCTTTCCTGAGGGGCAAAGAGAAACGGCTTGGGCTATGGCGCCGAATTTTTCGCCCTTGTCTAATCGGGCTTTTATGTTCTTGGCTTCTGTTTCTGTCTTGACTAAGATGTGGGCACAGCGTACTTTATCTAGCATACTAATCCATTCTTCTTTTAATGATATAACTCTTCTTGCACTACGCCTCAAAATTAGCTTTTATTATTCAATCTCTTCAAAAATCATGCTTGGACCAAAGGCATGTGCTTCTTTTTTTACATAAAAAAGTTAAAATGTTTTTCAGGCTTTTTCTTGCTACTTCGAACTTCGAAGTACTTCTCACAGATATTGTTATAACAACTGTAGCTAATAGGTTCGCTATGGAATCTGATAAAATGCTCAAGAATATTGAGGAAAAACATAGCTTAGATCGAGCGACAGTCGAGCAACTGGCTAGAATTATGGCGTCTTTATTTAATATAGAAGACTAGAAAGTAAAGTAATCCTTTATCTTTTTGATAGGGCATATTTCAAAAAATTGAATTTAATAATAAATAAGGGAAGAATCTCTCCGTTGAGAGATAGCGGTTTTAAAGAAACTTGAGTTTACTCTTCGATTACCTGAATTGCACCTTCAGGGCATTGTGCTTCACATGCTCTGCAAACCAAACATTCACTTACTTTGGTTGGTACAGATTTGCCGTCTTTAATCTCGTATACGCCTACAGGGCAAGTGTTGACACAAGTTTCGCATCCAGTGCATTTAGGATCGACAACAATTTTAACCATTTTTGTCTAACCTCTCTGCATTATTTTTATTGCAAAGGTGTTACGCAAAATAAAAGGTTTTAGGTGTTTTAGCGTATTTTTTCACGTAAACGGAGCATAATTCCGTTGATTCCTGATTCCGCTTTGTCTCGGCGCTTTTGGTATTCCTCAATGTTTTTCTTGTAGTATTCGAGTGAAATTTCACCTTTTCTTTGACGTAGCTCAAGGTTTTTGATGTTTTCTTCAGCTTCAGCCAAGTCTGCTTCGGCAGCGTCTAATTGTTTAGCTAAATCAGAGTAAGCACTGCTGGAGCCTCGTAGTATCGCTTTTGTTCTTTCAATGTTTCTGGTTAAGCCTTCTAAGCGGATTTCTATAGCTCTCTTTTGAACCTTGTACTGGCGTCTTGGAATCTTGCCCTTCTGAGCTCTTGTATGCAGTAATTTTAGCTCATCTTTTAATTCCTTTCTTGTTTCATAAGCGTCAATGAGATCGCTGAGGTTGTCCACAGTTACATGCTGACCAGGTTTAACTTCAACCGTTTCTTGTTGTGAAGGCGTTACACGTGTCGGTTTTGGTGTAGGCAATTCTTCGCTTCCAAGGGCGTATGGTTTTTCCTCTTTTGGTCTGCGTTTTCTATAGACTACTGCGCCTATGCACCCGATCATTGCCAACAGTAAAGCCCAAAATGTAGGCCTAAAGGAAGCCCATACTGGACTGTAACTGTAAGAAAACTCGACAAAGTTGTCTTTTGGTGCACTGTAATCCACAAAGCTCAGGCCATCTCTTTTGACTGTAAGTTTGTCTTGGAATGCTTCTCTTGTTAGAGTGGAGGATGAGTCAAGGGTTGCTAATTGGGGTGTTATGATTGTTGCGCCTTCGGGAGGGGTAAACTGTATGGTTGAATGGTCAACGTAATAGAAGAAGCTTGGGAATAGAGCGAATTTTCCTAAATTATAGTTTGAGCCTTCAAGCTTTGCGCTTGGTAAATTATACTGTACTGTTATTGTTGAAGATTGACCAACAGTTAAGAATGTTACCAATGTGGCGTTAGCCAGTAACATGTCGCCTTTTGCTGTGGTTCCAATTGCGGTTTGTAGCGTTCTACCCACGTCATCTTTTACATCAATGTTGGTGGCATCAAGAGGTAATCCGATTACGAAGGAGTTCATGTTTGTAGAGTTATTGATAAGACGATAACTATCTACACCAGTCACAAGCCCAGACGGGTCAATGGTTATTTGTCTGTCTAAATTAGTAATTGTAAGTAACTGTAGTGTTCCAACGGACACTTGAAAGCTTGCAGTACCCTGTGAATACGTGTATGCTGGTAAGTCATTTTTAACATAAACTGAGTCTTTGATTTCTCCGTCATCCTTTGTAATGGTTATCTTTGTCGGTGTGCTCGGAAAAGTAACGGTTACATTGCATGTGCCGACATTTTGCGTTAAGCTTGGATAAGCTGGGAAATCAAGTTTGCCAGCACCTGCATCTAGCTCGGTAATAAGGCGATTTGACAATACGAATGCTACAGTGAAAACACTTGGTGAATTGCCGTTAAAATTGATTTCTGCTCCGTAAAAGCCGCTTCGGTCGCCTAATTGGACACCCATATTCATCTGGTAGAGGTGGTTTTGGTCGTAGGCTAAGCCCTTGAGAACATAATTGCTGTAAATGCGCGGTAGCCCAATCATGAAACCGTCGGATATTTGCCCAGAAACGTAAATTGTGTCCAAGATAACTACGTGCCCCGAGTACATGATAATAACCTCGTGGTCTACCTTGTTAATGGTATAGCCGCTTGTTTGGGCAGAGACAGTGCCAAGTGGCATAACAACCGAAAGAACGACTATTAATGAGAGAGCCGCGGTCAAGAGGGTTACACTAATGCGCTTCACTGAATTCACCAAGCTCAAGTTTCTCTAATCTAACGTCAACTCATTTATTTACCTTTAGAATTGATAACGTCATATTTAGGGCTTAAGCTCAAACGTACATTACGCGTCTTCCTTGAGGTGTTGATATAACTCATTAATGTATTCGTTGACACTTTTCTGCTGTTTTTTCGCTAAACGTTTTATGGCATTGTTTATTCCCGTTGAATACTGCACCGCTTTCTTGGGCTTCTTCGCAACAGCGGCAGGCACCCCAACGTTTAGCGCCATTTTTCGCAACACAAGCTTCCGTAACGTCTCAGGGTTCTGTTCAATTTTGCATTCTATCGGCAGACTGAGGGCAAATTTTGCAAGGTCAAAAGATGCAAAAGGCAAACGCAACTCCACATCATGAAAACCAGTGATTTTTAAGTCGCGCTCCAAATTGCTCGTATGAATGTTAACCACGTCGTCGAAGATGGTTTTCAACGTTTTCTCGCTTCCATCTTGACAGTACAGGTTGACATAGCGTTGGTAGCCACCGAACAATTCATCCGCACCCTGCCCAGCCAACAACACCTTGAACCCTGCATCAGCAGCTTTTTCCGCTGCCCAATAAAACGGCACGCCGATGCTTGCTTTGATTGGGTCAGGTTCCTCAATTAGCTCCACAACTTTAGGCAAGGTTGCTTCCACATCGGAGTCCTTGAACAAGTGAATATGGAGAGGTAAATCCAAGGCTTCTGCTGCCTCAATTGCCTCTTCTGTTTCCTCTTGGTTTTCTAAACTAACATGAAGCAAGCTGACTTTGATGCCCAGTTTGTTTGCCAAAAAAGCCACAACACTGCTGTCTAAACCGCCTGAAAACGCAACCGCCACTTTTTTTAAGCCATGAACTCTTCGCCGAATCGATTCTTCAAGAAGAGCTTGGAGCGTTTTGGCGGCATCCCCGATTCCAACTTGTGCGGGCTCGGTATAGGTTAGTTTTTTTACTGGTTTGAACTGGAAGCCGTCTCGGTTTGTAAATGCTAGATTGCCGGGTGGGAAAGAGGTGGGGTTTTCGATGCCGAGTTTCCAGAGGGCTTTTTTGTTAGTGGCTACGGCGGCGACTTCTTTGTTTTCGCCAAAATAGAGCGGTTGAACTCCGATGGGGTCTCTTGCCGTTGCCATCCACCCGTCTTTGATTAGTAGGAATTGGTAGTCTCCGTCTGCCTGTTGAATCAGTGTTTGCAGGGTTGCTTCGCAGTGACGCGGTTCTTTGGCGGCTTGATGCGCAATTGCGGGTTTTGGGATGGGTTCATATATTTTGCCTTCAAAGAGAAGCGCGGCATCTTCTAACTGTAAGAATTCATAGCTACTAGCCGTCGCAGGTTGTGAGGCTGCATAACCGATAACGGTTGACGATTCCACGCTTTGTTTGCCAATAAGGTTGAGGTTCTTTTGGAAAAGACATTTCTTAGGTGAAATTAATCCGTAATGCGTTGACTGCCCAACATCGAACGCTCGTAAAACGTCAAGGACACGGTTAACCACGCTGTTACCTTGTTTGTCTAATGCTGCAACCGTTACTCTCATAACAACACCCAGTGCACGATGTACACTTGTGCTAATGCTTTGGTAAAACATTAATCTTTAATCCGCATAACTTTAGAGCTTGAGGAAAACTAACTTGCCCATCACACCCATAGACACTGGCCGCTACGGCACGCCAGAAATGCTCAAAATCTTCGAAGAAGAAGCTCGCATCCAAAAACTGCTCGATGTGGAAGCCGCTTTGGCTTTGGCTCATGCTGAAGTCGGCAACATCCCAAAGAAGGATGCTGAAAAAATCGCTTCCATGGCGTCCACAAAATACGTTAAAGTTGAACGCGTCAAAGCTATTGAGAAGGAGATTAAGCATGACCTTGCCTCGCTGGTTCGTGCCCTCTCAGAGGTCTGCGGATCAAGTGGTGCTTATGTGCATCTGGGGGCAACAAGCTATGACATAGTAGATACAGCTAACGCATTGCAACTAAAAGATGCCCTAGATGTTGTTGAAAAGAAGCTAACCAGTTTCAAGATAGTCTTGCAAAAACAAGCGCTCAAATACAAAGACACAGTTATGATTGGGCGAACCCACGGGCAACACGCCCTGCCCATTACGCTTGGTTTCAAGTTTGCGGTTTGGGGCTACGAAATCAACAGGCACCTTGAACGCATAAACGAATGCAAAAAACGAGTCTTAGCAGGAAAGGTCAGCGGCGCGGTGGGCACTCAAGCAAGTTTAGGCGAGCACGCCGAGCGGATTCAGGAGCTTGTTATGAAACAGCTCGGTCTTGGCACGGCTGAGATTTCCACGCAGATTGTTCAGCGCGACCGCTATGCCGAACTCGTTTGCATTTATGGTATGGTTGCTTCTTCGCTTGAGAATTTTGCAACGGAAATCCGAGAACTCCAACGCCCAGAAATCGGCGAAGTCTTCGAGTCTTTTGAGGTTAAAAAGCAGGTGGGCAGTTCCACGATGCCTCACAAGCAGAACCCTGAAACATGCGAACGCGTCTGCGGTTTAGCTCGTATCGTTCGAAGCCTCAGCATGCCAGCGCTTGAGGATATGGTTACGTGGCATGAACGTGACCTAACGCAGTCATCAGCGGAACGTTTTATTTTGCCAGAATCAAACATACTGCTAGACTACATTCTAACGCTCATGTGCGATATCGTGGCTAACTTACGAGTTGATAGCGAACGAATGCTACAGAACTTATCTTTAACGCGGGGTCGAGCAATGTCGGAAGCCGTCATGATGGCGCTGACAAAGAAGGGCGTGAACAGGCAAGACGCCCACGAGTTGCTTCGGAAACTGACAATTCAAAGCGCAGTTGAGAACAAGGATTTCAAGCAGGTTCTCCTAAAAGACAAGTTTGTAAGCGGTAAGCTTAGCGAAAAGGAAATTGACCAAGCCCTAAACCCCAAAAACTACTTGGGAACAGCAATCAAACAAGCAGAAAAATTCGCCAAGGCTTAGAAATCTGAAAGCGCCTTCTGCTTAAACTCCTGCACCCTATCCAGGCTTTCCCATGTGTCTTTTTTCACGAAGCCGCCGACTTGCTCTTTGATTTTCTTTGCCAGCCTTGGACCTATAAGAGGCAGGTTCGTCAAGTCCTCAATCGGTGCCTGTTTTATGTCTTCGATGGTTTGGAATCCTGCGTTATACATTATGCGTCCGCGAACCCGTCCGATGCCCTCCAGTTTGACGATGGGCAAGAGCTCTTTCTTTATGCCTTTGGAAACTCTCTCTACCAGCTCGCTTGACAGCGGCAAAATAGCTTTTTCTCCAAAAAGTCTCGCCAATTCCTCAGTCGCATGAAGTAGCCACTTGGCGTTTTCGATGGTGCGGTACAAGTCGCCGGGTTGCACGTTGAATCGTTCAATGAGTTTTTCTTCGCTGACTTCTTCAATCCAGTTCTTCATAACTATGGCGGTTTTGATTTCTCCAAGAAACTCTTCATATGCGAAATGGTCAGCGTATTCGTTTGGGGGTTCAGTGAAGAGTTCTTGTTTGTGCTCTTCTAGCTGCAGGGACAAGGTGTCGAATTCGCGAGAGTACGGTCGCATCACGGGGCCCATGTCGGTGGTGTGAGAAATCAGATGCAGTAAACTAAAATCTGTTAGGAGTGCTGGTTTGTTGTGGAGTGCGTCGCGGATGACTACGGCTGAGAGCGGGTCAATGTAGAGTTCACTAACACGCTTGCCAAACTTGGTTGCGTAAATGTCGCTTTTGCTGAAATCCAGCATCTGCTCTTCGTAGAGGTATTTTAGAATCTTGGCGATGATGCTCTTGATGGCTTTAATGTCATACTGGTATGCGTAGAAGGTTCTGCCAAAGAACTCAAAAATCCCCTCTTCAGTGTGAGCGAAATCTGAGGCTACTGTTGCCAAAACGTGCCCACGCATGATTTTTTCAACCGCCAGCCGTGACCAGATGCGTTCAGGTTTGGCAAGTATGTAGTTTTCCATTAAGAAATCAGCTTCATCGCTGGTTTTCGCAATTAGGACGGATTCGCCGAATTTGTCGTATTTTGGTCTGCCTGCCCTGCCTGCCATCTGCTTGTATTCCAACACGCTGATGGGGTAGTTTCCGTAGCCTGGCTCAAATCGCCTGTAGTCTTGGATGATGACTGTTCGCGCTGGCAAGTTAACGCCGAAAGCCAACGTTGGCGTAGCTGTTAAAACTTTGATTTTGCCTTCCTTAAACGAGTCTTCAACCAGCTTGCGGTGTGCTCCGCCTAAGCCCGCGTGATGAAATGCGGTTCCACACTTTACAAGTTGGGCAAGGGTTTCGCTGATTTGAGTGCGCTCTGCCGCGTTAAGGATTATTTCTGCTTCGTGCTCCAGCGAACGCTTCAGAGGCTTAGAGAGAACATCGCCCGTGTGCTGGGCGACAGCCTTTGCCGCGGAGACCGAGTTTTTTCTTGTTGAAGCAAAAACTAGTGCTTGTCCACCATTTTTGAGAGTGTTTAAGACCATGTTGATGTAGGGATAGCGTGTTTTCTTTTCGATTTTTCTTGCGTCGCCATCCTTGTACTGGACTTCCTCATTTAAAACGACACCTTCCTTGAGCGAAACAGGGCGCCACTCAGTAACAATATATTGGGCTTTAAGCCATGAAGCGATTTCATCCACGTTGCCTATAGTGGCGCTTAATGCCAGAATTTGGATGTCGGGGTTAACCTGCATCAGCCTTGCCAGCACGATTTCAAGGGTTGGTCCACGTTCTGCCTCGTTTAAGAGGTGAACTTCATCAGCTATAACCAGCGATATGCTGTCCATCCATTTGGCACGGTGCCTCAGAAGCGAGTCTGCCTTCTCATTGGTTGTGACAATGATGTCGTAGCGTTCAAGCCAAGTGTCTGCCGTGTCAAAATCTCCTGTACTGATGCCTACACTGACCTTTCTGCCGTCTGGCTTTCTGATGCTTGAGTACTTTCTGAAGTCATCAAACTTTTCGCTTGCCAAGGCTCGAAGAGGCGAAAGATAGATAACTTTACCGCCCTGTTCGAGCACATGTTTTAAACTGCAGAGTTCCGCAATCAAGGTCTTGCCCGACGCGGTTGGGCTGGCAAGCACAATATTTTTGCCATCTAGCACTCCTGCCCGTATGGTTTCTTCTTGAGGCGGAAACAACTCCACAATCCCCAAGCCGAGTAGTACTTCTTTAACTGAATCTGGGATGGGTAGCTCTGCGATTTTCAAAGTGTTCGCCAGTAATTTTGATTGTTACTTGTATGGGTTTGGGTGGGTTATTAGAGTTTTAGTAGCTTGATAGGCTTTTTCGCCTGTAACAAGTAAATCTGCAAGAAATAAAGAAAATAAAAAGTTGAAGATAAGTTGTTTACTTAGCTGCTGCTTTTGCTAGTTTCTTTAGGATTTGGTCTTTAGCGATTGTGTAAGCGATTGAATAGTCAAATAGTCCTTGTGCTTCAGCGGTGGCGCGTTTAATCATTTCTGTTTCCGTTTTGATTTTGAGTTTGCCGATGGCTAATGCGCCGATGCCGAAAACGCCTGCTTTGAGTTCTACCCCGTCATCGTTTGGACCTAAACCTTCGACGCCGAGGGGTTTGATGGCGTTTATGTCTGCGACGATTTTGCATTTGGGTGCTTGATTGAGGTCTGCTTTTGAGAGAAGTTGAATTCCTCCTGCGCCTGCGGCAAGGATGATTTCTGCGTCTTTGACCGCGGTTGCTGTTTGCTCAGGTTTTGAGACTTCAACAACTTTCACCCGTGTTGCACCGCATTCAGCATTGATTTTGTCAGCGACAGCTTGACCCTTTGCCATTGAGCGGCTGCTGATGGTTACGTTTGCTTTTTCTGCTGCGTAGATTCTTGCGGCTGTCTGCCCGACTGGTCCTGTGCCTGCTAGAACGGTGACGTTTTTGCCTTCTAAGCTACCTAAACCTTTCTCCATGGATGCTCCGAAAGTTTTTGCTACTGCGGCAGCAGCTGTTGAGTATCCTCCTCGTGGGTCAACGATTATGCTGTTGCCCCATGGAGCGGATTTCATGGCTTTCTGTGTTGCTTGAACGACTTTTTCGACTTCTTCAAAGTTGCTTCCGTTGATGAAGACTTTTGTGTGTGCTGCACCCATCGGTCCGCGTGGGAAGAGCAGGTCATAGACGATTTTTGGGGCGTCTTCGCCTGTGACGTTTTCATACTTGAATATCATTGAATCTGGGAATGCGTCTATGGCGACGAGCATGTCGAATGGACTGCAATATTTGTCTGTGTCTAAGAAAACGAAAACTGTTTTGTAGGTTGGTTGTGCCAATTTTTTACACCTTTACTTGTGTGTGATACAGTTTAACGATTTAAGAATTGTCCAGACCAAACACGCTAATCAAGTTCTATATGGGAAGCGGCAGGTTGCCAGAGCAAAAAGGCTTTTTCTTGATTGATTAGCTGCCGAGGGCATATTTGTATCCTAATAGTGGTTCTATGCAGAAACCTATAGGGGGTAGGTGTTATTGACGCTTTTTCAAGCCAAAGCGTGTTGGTTTTTTCACTGCGACCATACGCTACTACGACCATTAGTGCACATTTGCCCCTTAGGGATGGTCGCGGTAAAACTGCCGTGTCAGATAATACTTGATGGTCGCAGTAAACCCGCCCACAACCACCCAGCGTCCTAAACTCGCGTTATATAAGGGGATAGGGGTAGGTGCAGAGCAACAAAACTTCAATATTACGCCAATTTACAGCATAAACAGGGTTGCTATAAAAAAGCGCTATAGTTAACTCTGTTTTTTCATTTTGCTTCTTTTAAGAAGTATCTGCGCCGTTTTGCGCGGGTTTTTAATTGCCCTCATAACCTTGTAACGTGTGAACGTTGGATTAGCCAGATTGGCTCTTGCACACAACTCTTGCAGGTCTTTTGCTGAAAACTCTGGTGTCTCAACCAGCGGTTCAGTTGCCGCCAGCGCGAAATCGCAAAAGCCTTCTTTGAGGAAACCGCCATCTCTTGCTTGCTCATAGAATGTTGTGCCGTAGAGTGGCATGGCGATGCTGAAGATGAAGCTGTCAGCACCCAACCGCTTAAGCTTATACGCAAACTTTATGGTTTCTTCGATGTCCGCTTTGGTTTCGCCGATTAACCCCATGACAAAGAAAACACCCACTTTAATCCCCGCCTTCTTGCAGGCAACCACAGCGTGCTCAACGCTTTTTAGGTCTAACTCTTTTTTGATGACATCGTTAACTATACGTTGCACGCCTGATTCTGGAGCAACACGGATTTTTTTGCAGCCTGCCTTCTTCATTTTTCTAAGGAGCGCTTCATCTAGTGTGTCTGCTCTGATGCCGTTGGGTGTGAACCATTCAATGCGCAATTTTCGTTCGACAATTAAATCGCAAATCTCTGCCATGCGCTTCTTGTCTAGCGTCATGTTTTCGTCGTAAAAATCAATCTGCTTAATCCCGTAAGTCTTAACTAAAAATTCCAATTCATCAACCACGTTTTTTGGGCTTCTTGCACGCCATTGCCGACCCCAAACGATAGCATTAGAGCAAAACACGCAGTTGTATGGGCAGCCTCTGCTTGTTGTAACTATTGTCCATGGTTTGCTTATTTCGCCACGTAGCGGAATCTCTTTTACGGCTTCGTTGTAGATATTCATCGGAAGCAGGTGCCTTGCAGGAAAAGGCAGAGAATCCATATCGGTAATAATTGGACGCTTGCCCGTGAGAACAGTTTTACCGCTCTTCTTAAAACCTAAACCAGCAATTTTTTCGAATTCGTGTTTGCCTGAGTTTAGCATGTCAACGAGTTCGGAAACTGTGTTTTCAGGTTCGCCGATGACCACAAAATCAACATCAGGCTCTGAGAGGCAGGTTTCTGGGCGCGCTGAAGGATGCTGACCAATCAACACAACTGTAACTTGAGGTTTAACTTTTTTTATGGCAGTAACTACTTCAAAGGCAGTTTTTGACCAGCCAGAAAACGGAATCTCAACAACAACCACGTCAGGATTCCACTGCTTCACGCGTTGTGCAATGGTTTCTGCGCTTAATCCGACACGGTACTTTGTTTCGTCTAAGTCAGCAAGGTTCTTCCAGCCCTCGGTTGGAGCATCAATAATGCATGCCTTATGCTTTTTTTCCAGAACCGCAGCCACAGTTGCTAAAACTATGGGTGGAAAAACGTTCGGTCTTCCCCATGCTTTGGGCTGAATCCTTGGTGGATTAATCAAGCAGACACGCATATGGTGCACTCTAAGTCAGAAATACCCAAAAGCTTCGATTAATAGCTTTGCACTAAATGGGCAAAAACCAAAAACGCACAACCACAAGCACGACAACGCATAGCAGAACCCACAAAACAATCGTAACATCCCTAATACGCAAGGCATCCAAGATTTTCTCGCCTGTCAGTGGCTCCAATGGTTCGCCGAGAATGTACTGCCCAGGCTTTTCCAGTTGCACCCGGAGTGCACCTGCGACCGCGGCCATTGGCCAACCGTGATTTCGGCTGGGTGTTTTTCTGTGGTCGCGATAGGCGATTCTCCAAGCGTTCTTGGCATCCATGCGTAGGATTGCAGCGGCGCCAATCATGAGCAGTGCGGTGAGTCGTGTTGGGATGTAGTTTACGATTGTGTCTAGATTTGCGCTAAACCAGCCTATGTTGATGTGTTCTTTTGTTTTGAAGCCAACCATGCCGTCAAGTGTGTTTATGGCTCGGAAAGCGATAGCTCCTGTTACACCGAACAGTGCAAAAGACATCATTGGTGAGAGTTTAAAGTCGATTAGGTTTTCTGCCATGGATTCGATGACTGCGCTGCTGATCTGTGCTCCGTTTAGGTCTTTTGAGTCGCGCCTTGAGAAGTGGTGGTACTTTTTTGCTTCGTTCAAATTGTTTTGTTGGATGGCTTTGGCTGCGGCTTTTGCCCAGTCAGTCTCAAGCTTGATGCATATGGTCATTTTGAGCAGGATGATGCCGATGAAGCCGTAGATGATGATGTTGATGTAGAAGGGTACGAAGGTGTAGATTGCCCACAAACCGAAGAACACTGGAAGCGCAAAAACAGAAATCACCGTTAACCCCAAGAGAACACCCAGAAACTTTTCCGTGTTCGCGTTTTTGCTCTTAAAGAAGGGTTCAATTTTCTTTGTGAACTTGCCCATCAAAACGGTTGGGTGCACTTTGAAAACCCATTTGTCAGGGTAATTAGGCGATGGGTCACCGATAGCCAAATCTAACAGTATAGCAAAAACCAACATTTCCAAGGCAGTCAGGATGTTTAGTAGGTTTAGCTCCAAGGGTACCCAAGCATTCCGTTTTGAGATACATCCAACAAACAGTTAATATCAATTACGGTAAACACCACAACAGAAATAGTTGCAATTTTTTTATTATAACCTATGATGCTATGTTACCAAAGACTTGTTGCTCTGCCATAGACCCTATCCCCATATTTTTCAGTAGATCAAGATTTTTGTTTGGTTTTGTTTTTCTATTAAAAGAAGAAGAAACACTTGCCCTTGTTCTTCATCTTCTTTTGGGTTTGGCAGTGCAGTTTGTTGTTGTTTTTGCGTCTGTTACGGGCTACTGGCTGGTTGTCGCGGATTGCACTAAAGCAGAATAAGTATTTTTTTGATCTACTGTTAAAGGCGGAATTTTTCAACATGTTTTGGAGCGGAAAACTTTCAATGACACTTACCACTACACTTTGCTGTGGGCAGTCTTTACAACTTTGGCTAATATGGTCTTTATGAAAGGCGGCAGGTCAACTGCGCCGTAGTTTGGCAGTTTAGAGTAATCCATATCTGTTAAGCTTCTGCTTGCTGTTTCCCAGTCTGGCAAGTCGGTTGGGAGCAGGTTTTTCTTGTAGTCGTCATCCATTTTTGCAGCCGCCAACAGGGAAGCCAACGCGGAGGGGTTACTATTTAGAATTTTCGCCAATTCTTCGGCAGTTACAGCTAAGCCTTCAATCTTTGAAACTTCAGCCGCCAGCTTTTCCAGCGGCAAATGCCTCTCCTTTAGCCTGTCAAGTACCGTGCGGTTTGCCCATTCAGGCTCTTGCCGAAGCAACGCCTGTGTAACCGCATGTCTGACGCAGTAAGCGATAAGTTTTCCTAGCTTGGAGGCTGGACCTGAAAGCTTGATTTCTTTGCCAGTGCCCGTACAAGCAACCGTGACGCTGTCCGTTATTGACCCCGTGGCTGAGTCGCCAGTGTAGCGGCTTCGCACGTCAAAGTCTCTAAGCGCCGCCGATTTAGCTTCAGTTGCAGTAATTATCGCCGCCACCATGCAACTCTGCGTTGGGTTACCGTCAATTAGGACTATGACATTTATTGTTCCGAACATTTCTTGAACATTCATCTGTTCGCCAGAGGATTCTCCATGAGAGCACCCCGCAGTTGCGGCAACACTAACTGAGAAAGCGTCTGTTTTCTTGGTGACTAGGCTGTAGTTTTGTATGTTGGCGGCTGTAACCATGGCAAGATAATCCTTGGTTATGCCAAGTTTTTCCGCAGAAGAAGTAATGAGCACCATGGGGTCCATGTGAAGAGCTTGGTCACTGTAGCCGGGGGGTACGCCAACGTTTACGATGGCTTTTACGTGTGAGAAGCCGCCGTTAAAAATTGCTGAACTAACTGTTGCTAAACCCTTTTCTGATACGACTGCCAGCACGTTTTCTTTTATGATTAGTTTTGCGTCTTCCGCTAGATTGTACTGCTCCAAAGTGGTCAGGTCCCTTGTTGTGGCTATTTTTGGGGTTTACTTGGATTTATAGTGATAGCTTTAGCTGGGCACAAATTTAGGCAGACACCGCACCGCGTGCATTGTACCACATCGATAACTTGTGGTTTTTTGTTTTTGCCCTCTTCGAGCGCGCCTTGTGGACAAACCCCGATGCAGATTAAGCCTGCGCACGGAGTACATTTCGAGAGGTCGATTGTGATTGGTGAGGTCTGCTTGCCCATGGCGAATCAACAAGTAAATAAGCGCCAAGAATATATTTGTTGCGCGCACAGGGTATTGGCATGCAGATTGGGCTAGTGACGTATAAACCTGAGAGAGTTGAGGGGTTTGACCCGCATGTTTACTATTCGAAATGGGCGGATGGTCAAGTTTTTCCAGCGGCAAAAGGCATGCAAAATGACGTTACTGTTTTCTGTGATGCTAAAGCCATCCGCGAAGCCCCAAGCATAGTAGCGGTTTCAAGTAGTGGTCCAGCGTTGCGCAGGAACAGGCGCGCCAACTTGGCTTTTGATTTCGTGTGCCCCACGCATCCGCAGTACCGAGCTAACGTCTTTGATTACCTCGACAACCTAAGCAAAGAAGACATCTCTGGCGTAACGTTGAACCTCTACCATTTTCCAGACCAAGAATTCTGCACATGCCCAAGATGCCAAGAGCTTTTACGTAAAAGCGGTTTAAACTGGACCGATTGGAGAGCGCAAACCGTCACGGAATTCCTCAAAGAAGCCAAGACTTACACAAAAGGAACTTTTGCGGTTGAGATTTACCCTGACCCAGTGCTCGCGAAAGAGAGGTTCGGCTTGGATCTAAATGCGATATCAGAGCTTGTTGACTACTTCCATGTGCCGCTCTCGTCACGCGATTACCTAACCAACTATTGGGTAGACATGATTACAAGAGACTTTGTAGCTATCCTCAAAAAACCCGTTGTGGTAGAGTTGAGTGCTGAAATGCCCAGCGACGAAAAAATAGATGCACTCCTAAAAACGGTGGCTTACTTGTCCCGTCACAAACTGGACGCGGTGTTGCTTTTGGTGCATGACTCCGAGAATGCACGACAAGTTGCAAGGTTTGCTGTTCAAAACACTGACTTCCGCGATTGGCTCGAGACTTATGAGTTTAAAGAAATGATTCGTATAGTTAATTCTTGGGCTAAGCTTTACTGAGTTTTCTTCTATAATCCCTTAGTTTTTCCATATCGAGCTCACCAGTCAGTATCGAGTCTTCAGGAGAATCCGAGACCTCGCCGAGGATTCCCCATGGAGCAATGATGGCGCTTCTGCCGCCTCGCATGCTTGAGCAGACGTTTCCAACTTTAAGCACAAACAAACCGTAGTCTCGGGCAATCTGCTCGGTTAACGGGTGACCTTTAACCGTTGGGTGAGTGCCCATGGCTGCTACGGGTAAAGTAATGATTTCTGCTCCCAAATTGACGGTTCGTTTTACAAGGTCAGGGTCAAACGTGTCAGCACACACTAACATTCCAATCTTGCCGATTTCCGTATCAACCACAAGGGGCTCTTTGCCTTTGGAGACGCCCGCCTTGATTTCCGCGCTTATGGGATTGATTTTTTTGTATTTAGCAAGCACTTTGCCATTTCTCCACAGAGTGCTTGTGTTGTAGTATTTACCGTTGTCTTCTTCAAGCACTGAGCCTCCGAGAAGGTAGATGTCACCTATCGCTTTGGAGACTTCTTGCAGGAACTTGAGTGTTTTTGCGCATGTTTCTTTGCTGATTTTTTGGGCGTCAGTGAAGTCCCCCATGCAATTGGGCACAGAGAAGTATTCGGGGAGAGCGATTAAGGCTGATTTCTGTTTGGTGGCTTTGAAAATCACGTTTTCTGCAGCCTTTAGATTATCTTTCAGCGTGGTTCGTATTTCCATGTGTAAGAGGCTTACTTTCAAAGGATTTGAACCTCAGGTGTATCGTTATTGAGTTTTGTTTTTGAACATTTAAACATAGTTGCTTAACCCGTTACATATTATTGCACTCTTTTGGTAGCCGATTGTTCAGCATTAGCTATGGTTTTAGCACAGTTGTTTATTATTTACCTGCTTTTATATGCATACAGTTAACTTTATATGTCCCGCGGATGACAAACACTGTAATATCGAGGGATAAATATTGAGCCTTAATGAGTCTGAAGTTAGCAAACTTTTGCCAGAAGTTAGAACGTTAATCAACAAGTGTGTAAAACGAAACCTCGCTGATGGCTTTCTCTTTTCCGCTGGAACCGACACCCAAATCATCGTTTATGAAGCAGTAAAGTACAAACCTGACATTCCATGCCTCACATTGGCTTTCAAGCATGGAAAACCAAAAGACACCGAATACGTCAAGAGAATGGTTGAACTCTTACATCTGAAACACGAAACATACGAGTTCGGTCGCGAAGATGTTCTAAAGTTTTACCCGAAAGTTGTGGAAGCACTCAAAAAATTCGACCCTATGGAAATCCGAAACAGCCTCCCAGTATACATAGGCTTGACATTATTCAAACCGAGAGGAATAAAGAGCGTATTCACTGGCGACGCCTTAGACGAACTTTTTGGTTACCCATGGCAATTCCACCTCACTGAAGAACAGTTCGCAGTGAAACAGCAGGAGATGTGGGCTGAAATGGGTTTCTCATCAATCCCCATGGCCGCCTCTCTTGGGATGACCATAAAAGCACCCTACCTTGACCCAGAGTTCATGGATTGGGCAAAGAAACTCCCCATCAAATACAAAATCAACATGTACAATGGCATAAAGTACGGAAAGTGGATTCTGCGCAAAGCCTACGAAGACGTCATACCGAAAGACATTATCTGGAGACCCAAAGCACCACTTGAAGCAGGCACGGGAACTGAGACATTAAGAACGCACTTTGAGGATTATGTCACTGACAAAGAGTTTGCGGAGAAAAAGCAAGCCATCAAAGAACAAGACGACGTTGAAATCCAAGACAAAGAACAACTCCTTTACTACGAGCATTTCCGCAAGGTATTCGGGAAACCCAAAGACGTCTACCCAAAAACCGAAGGCGCCATACAATGCCCCAAATGCAAGAGCTATCTTAAAACAAAGATTCAGTTCTGCAAAATCTGCGGAGCTTACCCAATTTAATCCTTTTCCTCTTTTTGTTAATTAAAAAAAAGTTTAAGGTGCTGAAGGCACTGGTTTTGAGCTTTTTTTCAGCGTTAGAATGATTACTACGCCAACGACGGCTATTGCAGCAACAACTGCGCCAAGCATAACCACTATCCATGTTGAATTATCAGTTGCTGTTGAGGTGGGGGAAGCTGTTGGTTGAGCAGTGGGGGTTGTTGTCGGCGGGGCAGTGTAGGTAGGCGTAGGAGTGGCTGTAGCCACCGTGGTTAAGTCTGGAATTTTTGCGTTGAAACTATTTGTTGCAATGTTGCCTGCTAAGTCCTGCACTGATAAGGTTACCGTGTAGTTTCCCATTTCTTCATAGGTATGTATTACGATGACACCGGTTGTGGTGTTGCCGTCTCCAAAGTTCCATGTATAGTTCGCTATTCCATAGTTATCTGTGCAGTAGGATGCATCGAAATACACGGTTCGGTAGTCAGTGGAATACCATGCAGCGTATGAGTATACTTCAGGCGGAGTAGTATCGAGAATGATAGATGAATTGGCGGTTGAGGTTTGGTTGTCACTGTTTTTGAATTCAACGTAGACAGTATAGCTAACGTTGTCCTCTGCTAAAGTGTAGTTTTTTGAAGTGCTATAGGTCTCCCACTCTGACCATGAAGAGTTGTCGGTTGAGAAACGCATTTGCGTGGCGTTGGTTGATGAAAGAGTAAGCGTTATGGAAGTTGAATTAGTGTAGGTTGCTCCATTGTTTATTGTTACCGACGTTGTTGTTTGGGCAGTGACTTGCGCTGAGAAAACGCTCACTGAAAGGGTGGCAATTAGCATTAACGTAATAGTTAGAAAGACACTACACTTCTTTGTTTGGTTAAGCTTCATAGTGATCCAGCTCTCAAGGTGAACTCATTATTTTTCAATATAAGAGTTTACCAGAATTCAACCCGTAATCTGACCTTTTTGGGAAAAGACTTAATTCCTTAATGGTTATTTTTGAGAGTCACTAAGAAGGGGGCAAAAGCTTGGCTAATCTGTCGCAACTCAAGTTCGCAATGGCTACATCCATATTCCTATCTGCCTTCATATTCAGCGTTCTTGTGTTTGCTGTAGTCTTTTTCTTAGAATTGGACCTTTTCACAGGCTTACTCATTGCCATAGGCGGGTCAGCGCTATTCATACTGTTCCAGTACGCGATAGGGCCAGCCATCGTTGCAGCCACCACAAAGCTGCATTACCTCAAGCCAGGTGAGAATCCTTGGCTTGAATCAATGGTGAAAGAGTTGGCAGACAAAAGCGGAATCCCCATGCCCAAGTTAGCAACTGTGCCTAATAATACGCCTAACGCGTTTACGTTTGGCAGAACCACCAGAAGCGCCACATTGGCTGTGCATGATGGACTCTTGAGGTCGCTAAATAAGGGAGAAATTGAGGCTGTAATAGCCCATGAACTGGGGCACATAAAACACAAAGATTACGTTGTAATGACTATCCTTTCAGCGTTGCCCCTAATTGCGTACCTAATTGCCCAGTTCGCATTGCGAGCAGGCATGATTAGCTCAATGGGTAGCAGGCGCAGAAATCAAAAAGAAGGAAACGTTGGCGCCGCCCTAGTGATAATCGGCGTGATTTCTTTCGTAATTTACATCCTAACTTTTCTAGTAGTTATGAGACTTAGCCGACTGCGCGAACATTATGCAGATGCGTTTTCTGCTTATTTAACAGGCTCACCCCACGGCTTACAAAGTGCACTGGCAAAAATAACCTATGGCTTATCAATCTCACCTAAAGCTCCAGAAGGCGCCAGAGCCTTTTACATCGGAGACCCAGCAACAGCAAAACGGGAAATCCAGAAAGTGATGAGCAAAAAAGACGAGTATGACTTAGATAATGATGGCGTTTTAAACGAGCGCGAACTCAACCAAGCCATGGAAAGAGAAGCCAGCAGCACATGGGTTCAAATGAACAGCCTATTTGCCACGCATCCGCCTACGTTCAAGCGCATACAGCTCTTGCGGGAAATCGAAAAAGAAATGGCTACTGGAACCTACGCAAGCGACAAAATGTACGCTCACGTCTAAACGCGCTCTTTTTTAGGTTAAATTTCTTGGATTCTATGCGAAGACTAATATCTCTCCAAAAATGATTTACTATAAAAATCAAAGAGAGCATAGAAATGGTGAATTATTGTCCTGAATGCGGCGGAGAAATGCACTACATCGCAATGACTAAGCAGTATGTCTGCAAAAGCTGCGGGTTATCCTGCACGGGGCAGGAACTAAACGACATGCACGACAAGAACCGACCAGACTACGAAACCGAGGACGAAATCAGGCAGAACCGCAAAAAAGAATACCTCAAGTGGTATCTGAGCAAAAAATGAGACCACCGACCTAATAGGTCACATACGATTTGTTAGAAAACACTATAAACAAATTTTGCTCATTTAATCTAAACTTGCTGTGACTGCTATGGCTATTGACATGGAAGTTATCTGTGTTGGAAACGAGTTGCTCATCGGGAAAATCCCCAACACAAACGCGCATTGGCTAGCAAAACAAGCCACCCAGCTAGGCGTGAATGTAAAGCGAGTAACCGTAGTGCAAGACCTCATTGACGAAATAGCCAACTCTATTTGTGAAGCCATAGCACGCAAGCCGCGCTTCATAATCACTACAGGCGGTTTAGGACCAACCTTTGACGACAAAACACTCCAAGGCATCGCAAGAGCACTTAACCGCAAATTAGAAGTAAACCCAGCAGCCCTCGAAATGGTCAAACAAAGGATTATAGAATACGCGAAAAAACGGCAGATGCCAACAGAAACCGAGCTGACGCCGCCCAGAGTGAAGATGGCAACTTTTCCTGAAAAAACAGAACCAATAATCAATCCAATTGGAACTGCACCCGTAGCCAAAGCGAACGTAGACGACACAGTTCTGTTTGCTCTTCCAGGCGTGCCATCTGAAATGGAAGCAATTTTTACACAAACGATTAAACCATTACTTAAGGAAGCCGTCGGTTGCAACATGTTTTGTGAACAGAGCATTTTTGTAGAGGATATAATGGAGTCCCGTTTAGCCCCCTTAATCGATCAAGTAATGAGCGAAAATGAAGGAGTTTACATAAAATCTCACCCCATGTTAACCGAAATCAAACCCCGCATTGAGGCGCATCTAACAACCATTGCGTCACCAGAAGAAGAACCCGCTCGAAAAATCTTTAAGGCTGCAACTGAGCTTTGCCGTTTAATCGAACAGAACAATGGAAAAGCCCAATTTCAGCAGTGAACTGGATTTGGGAATAAGGATTTTAAGCATTAAATCTATCAGTGAGTAAAAAATGCTAAAGAAGATGAGAATTTCCAACCTTAAGGTAATAACAGCAATTACAATCGTCATCGTAGCTTTTTCCTTGTTGCCGCTGGGCAAAACGCAAGATGAAACGCCAACATACACATCTTCATTTCTGTTGCTGAATCGACCAGACGGCAACGTAACTTACGAGCTTAATGTGACAATCTCCCAGACGCTTTACCAGTACTACAGGAGTAAGAGCCATGTCTTGTTCTCACTTGAGCAGTTTGGCAAGTTCGTGACGCCTTACACACTAAAACCCATAGCTGATAGTCTATGGCAGATTTATGATAACCAAGAAGACTTCACCAACGGCGTCCTTATGCTCGTCCATCAAATCAAGTACGAAGAAACACTCCCAGGTAAGTATCCAGTTGAAACACTAGTCGAAGGTAAAGGCGACTGTGACCTGTTCGCACTTATCGCGGCTTCAATACTTAAGGCAGGAGGAATCAACACTGTGCTACTCTATTATGAAGATGAGTTGCATATGCAGATTGGAGTGGAACTTGCCAGTGCACCCAATGATGCAAGAAATAGTGTCTATTTTGTCAACCACCAAAATGTCAAGTATTACATTGGTGAATGTACTGGTACAAACTGGCGCAATGGCTGGCGAATCGGTGAATGCCCAACCCCATACCAGAACGCTTCAGCCAAAGTCATAACATTAAACAACGTAGAACAAACCTCTATCGGGCAAGTTGCCGCAAACCTCAAAGAACTAGACCCAAGCAACGTAACACTGCAGGTCTCATCATCACTTATGATATCAATCAACAAGTTAACAATCAGCGGCCAAATCCTCCCCGAAGTCGCAAACGAAAATGTTACGATACAAGCAAAAATTAACCATTCAAACTGGATAACCATCGGTACTGTGCAAACACAACAGAATGGTCAGTTTCAGTACGACTGGGTTCCCCCAACAGTCGGCGACATCGCAATTCAAGCTAGCTGGGCAGGTAACAAACAGTACAATGGCGCAACCAGCGCTCAAGTTAGCATCTTTATCGTGCCCTGGTACATGGTTGCAGTTGTAGCATCTTCAGCGTTAGCTATAATTGTAGTCTTTGTTGCGTTTGTCAAACTTAGATCTAAAAAAGAAGTGGCGCCAAGTACTTTACAGGGTGATACAGGCATCTTATAGGGACTATCGTATTGGCGCAAAACAGTTCAATAATATGCTGAAATTTAGCCCTTTAAATAGGGGGATAGGGTCTATCGACAGAGCAACAAATTTTTGCAACACGGCATCAAACTCGATGGGCTCTACTTTGTTTTGCCCTCAAATATTGCCTTAAAAAGGTAGATTATAATCGGCGCGTTGATGGTGCCTCTTGGTAAGCATCGCACAATCAGTAAAAAATAAACTAAGACTTGAAGTATTTCGAATAATCCTTAAGACTATTGTCAGATTTTCTGCGTTTAATCAAAACTATACTAACGACTACAATAACGACAACTATTACAACCGCCACTATAATTAGCAACATTGTGTTGTCGCCTTGAGCGTTACCAAAGAGTACCAACGTTAACGGTGATGAGGTGCCTTTGAAATTAATTGTCTGATTCATTGCCTCGTAACCCTCTTTGGTTATCAGAAAAGTGTAAGATCCAATTGTCGCGTTTCTGAACGTAACACAACCTGTTTCATTCGTAATTCCCGAGAGCGCTTTCATCCCTTGAGGCTGAGCAGTAGAAGTGACCATTGCATCACTCAAGAAGTTGCCATTGCTGTCTTGGACGCGCAACTGCAAAGTGCCTGTACTGTTACTAGTTGTTGAATTAGTAGCTAACGTTGGACCCACAGCTATCTGCACCGTAGCCTGAGAACCAATAAAACCTGATTTTGACGCAGTCGCAGTTATGGTACAGGTGGTTATTTTAGAAAAGCTGGGCGCCGTAAACGTTGTTTTATAAACGCCTGGTTCATCCTCTTGCGTCGTAGTGAATTTTCCACCGTTATTTGATGTAAATTTGACGGTTGCTCCTGTAACAGGGTTGCCTTCAGCGGTTATGTAGGCGGTTATTTCTGTTTTGTTTCCGTTGAGAACACTTTCTGGCGCTGTTAGCGTAACATCTAAAGTTGAAAAGTCAAGAGTATAAGTTGTTATTGTAGCTTGCCCGGTTGTATAGCTGGAAGCTTGAGCAGTAACCGAGCTGGAACCAGGAGCATTTGTGACCGTAAATGTTCCTGTTGCATGAGTTTTACCAAACGGTATTGTTAGTGTCGAGCTGACCTCCCCGACTTCTGGCTTTGAAGAAAATAAACTAACAGTCACACCTCCCACAGGGTCCTTTGCTGGGTGACCTTGCGAATCTTGAAGTTGAACCTGAATAATTTCGTATGCTCGATTATCTGATGGTAAGGCTGATGGGACACAGTAGACGGCTAATTTTGATGGAGTAAAACCGATTGTACTTATTGCTTGTTGCGCTGCGGCAAGGTTGGTTGCCGCTGCAGTAATTGTAGTGGTGCCCGCTTTGTAGGTTGTAGTTAACGTCGCCAACGCATAAGTTTTTGATTGCTGAATTGTTATTTGTGCTTCTGTGGTACCTATTGTCTGGTCAGAGGACGATAAGGTTACTATAACGTCAGAAGGAGCAACTGCCACGTTGCCTTTAGAATCCTGTATTTGAATTGCGATATGATGGTATGAATTTTTATCCGCTAATACTTTTGGTGAGCCTGTGAAAATTTTGAGTTGCAGAGGTTCCATAATGGGTTTTGTTGTTATTGTTGTCTGTTTTGATACATAACCTGAAGATACAGGAGTAATAACCGTTTGTCCCACTGAAGTAGCGTTGAAGGTTGCTATCGTGTAAGTTTGCCCTTCAGGAATTGTAACCAATGGGGTAACATCACCCACCGTTGCGTTTGAACTGGAGAGTGTGACTTGTATGCCGCCCTTAGGGGCTTTGGCGGGAGAACCGCTGGAATCTTGCAATTGAACTAACAAAGATTCATGGGAGAGGCCATCTGCTGGTAAGGTTGATGGGAAGCCGTACACTGCTATTTGTGTGGGGTTTGGTCCAACGGTTGTAACTGATGCCTGTACGGTTGCGTAGCCTGTTGCTGTGGCAGCTATGGTTGTTGTTCCAGGCGTGAATGTGGAATGGAAATTTGCTGCCCCATATGTAGATCCCCGTGGAATTGTTATTGAGGGGTCAACTGTTCCTATGTTTGTGGCAGAGGATGAGAGGCTAATGGTTGTGTCTTGTACGGCTCTCGCAGGTTTTCCACTAGAGTCCTGTAATTGTACAAAAATGCAGTTGTACGTGCTATCGTCAGCAGGGACGCTTGTTGGGCCAACATAAATTTTTAGTTTACTTGGTTGAGCTATGGCTTCTGAAGAAACTTGCTCAAAGAACATAGCTGAACATATGATTATTGAAATGGCTATGCCTGCTAACAGTTTATTGTTCATTGTTATCCGTCGATTTTTAATTCTGTATCTTACGGTTTAGAGAGATTAGCAAGTAATAAGACTTACGATTAAGATAACTGTGTAGGTCAAACGTTCAACAGGTAAACAATTCGCTATTGTTAATGGTGAGGGCTAAGAAAAAATCTAAAGGCTTGCCGCTTTCAAGGGTTTTTCTTAAATGAATTAAGAGAGAGTGGGATTTATTTGTAGAGTTTTTCCCATCGGTTGAAGAGTTCGAGGACTTCGTCGCCGTTGTGGTCTTTGAGGAATTCTCGTGTTTCTTTGTCGGCAACGGCGTTCTTTTGGAACTCTCGGATGTAATCAGCTTTCTCAGCTAGGAAGATTATGCCGTCTACACCTTGCCTTGCAACCCTTGTGGCAACGGTCATAACTTGTTTTGTGGGTGCCACTGTGTCCCATGTTTCGTTTGGTCCACGGACATAAAAGTTCACGAAGAAGGGCTTCTTTAGTTGGCTTTTGAAGCCGCGTGCGATGGTTTCCCAGTACCATGGTGTTGGGTAGGCTTTGCTGAACATGGGCACTACAAAGTAGTCAGCGTATTGTGCTAAAGCGTCAAAGTCGTATCCGAAGCGCAGTTTGCCCAGTAGGGGATCAGGCAAAAGGTTGACGAAAAGTGGTTTGCCGCTGACGATTTCTTTAACTTCGGCAAGGAAGTCTGTTACTGTTTTTGCTCTCCATTCAACCCAGCTTAAGCCGCTTTTGGCTTGTTCTTTTATGCATCTGGGGCATGTGCAGAAGTGCTGGTCAGCGAAGTGTTGGCTACTGATGCTGATGCCGGGGGTGACTTTGGCGCTTTCAGCGATGATTTTTAGGTTGTATTCTCTGGCTTCTGGGTTAGTCATGCAGACGACATCCCAGCGCAGATTATAGCGCTTGTTTGTGCGCAGTGCTGGGCCCCATGAGCTGACAGATACCCAGTCTGGGCGTTTTGCTGCCATGAAGTTGTCGCCGAAGCATGCGATGTTTGTGTACATTTCTGGGTTGGGTTTTCCAACGATTCCTGATTCTGATTTTAAACGGTAGAAGTTGTAATCGACGCCTTCAACAGGCTCTGGTTGATAAAGAAATACGCCGAATTTCAAGGTTTCAATTCACCATAGTTTGTGTCTTTTTGTATGGAATTGGCTTAGCAAGTTATAAGTCTTTGCAGTTGATGGGCTATGTTTCTGATTTTTGGATTATGAGGATGTTTGCTTTGTAGTATAATCATAAGCTTGCTGACCTGTGCGCTTGTGGAAATGGGATTTAGGTCTTTTTTAGACTAATTTAGGCTCTTTTTGAGGTTTTATTGCTTTGCCAGTAGACCCTATCCCCTATAAAAGAGGAAGTTTCATCTTTGTTAGCAACTGCTCTATTTCGGCTGGCTATGCCATAGAAAAGTGGGCTGTCTTGGATGCTTAAGTGGATAGTATTTGGTCTAATTTTTCTGTAATCAGTTTTAGGTTTTTGGCGGTGTAGTTTGGTTGTTGTTTGCTTTCTGCGAGGTTTTTTAGGGTATTGAATTGTGAGGCTACAAAAATTGTTTTTAGTCCTGCGTCTTTGGCGCCTTTGATGTCTTCGATTGGGCTGTCGCCGATGAATGCTGCTTCGTGTGCTTGCACTTGGAGCTTGTTTAGGGCATCTTGGAAAATGTGTGGGCTTGGTTTTCTCCATCCATGCTCCTCTGAAACTACGACCGCGTGGAAGTAATCGTTTAGGTGTAGGTGTCTAAGGCTCTTGTATATGACTGGCGCATAGGTGAAGTTTGAGATTAAGCCTACTTTGTATTGCTGGTGAGCTTGTTTGATTAGTTTGTTTGCGCCTGCACGAATTTCAAGTGTGTCGATAAAGTCTTGGAAGAAAACATTCAAAGCGGCTTGCACTCGGTAATCATCTGCCGACACCTGAAAGCCTATATTGCATAGTGCTTCTGCCACCCAGACAGCATTAGTTACTTCCCTGAACTGTTCATAGCGCACTTTGCGGTACTTCTCATGAGCAACAGTATAAGCCTTCAAAAAAGCGTCCTTGGCAACGTCAAAGCCTTCTGCCACCAGTGCTGAATGCAAATTATCGCGTGAAGCATCCATGCTGTAGTTTCTGCAGTTAACCAATGTGCCTATGTAATCGAAAATTACAGCTTTACAAACCATGCTACGTTTTCTCTCTTTCAATTAAGATATTGGTTTGGACTATTTGAAACATTTTTTTGCCGATAGCTGTGCCAAGCAACTTTTGCTCATTGCCTATTGATGCTTCAACTTGCGGGTCGAAAACAATTTCGCCAAGATACTTTAACCCCAGCTTTTCGGTTTGTATTTTGACGGCTCCTGCTTGGTCCATCTTCATGTTCTCTACGATGCCGAGAACATGCATCTTGAGCTCAAGTAATAATGCGACTTGTTTCTTAACAGTTTCAAAAGCTAACAGCGAAGGTGTGGTTACAATTAAAAATTCTATTCTTTTAACCAGCCTTACTAAGTCAAGTACGGCATCGCCGATTCCAGGAGGCATATCGATTACCAAAAAGTCAAGCTTGCCCCACTGGGTTATGGTTAACAGTTCAATGAGCGCATTAGATGTGTCTACTCCACGCAAAGGTGCTGGCTTATCGCCCACAAAATAGATTATTGACATAAATTTTAAACCACGAACAATTGGAGGAATGAGACCATTTTCCTCTTTGGGCTGCACGCTCTCAGCGCCGAGGATAATGTGAGTTGACGGGCTGGTGAAGTCTAAATCAAACAAGCCAACACTGCAACCTTGCTTAGCGAGCGTTAATGCCAACGTGGTTGCAACCATGCTTTTGCCGACGCCGCCCTTGCCGCTTGAAACAGCAACAATTCTGCCGATTTTTGACAAACGCTCGTCAATTACGCTTGTCCGCGGATCAATCACTCTGCTTTAACTCCTTTTATGTCCTCAAGCCATAAGCCTCGCCCGCTGACGATTTCAAAGTCAGGGCTGCCACATTTAGGGCACTTAATGTAAGTATGCGCAACTTCAGGAACGAAGTGGATGGCTTCGGCGATGGCCTTGTCGAATTTTTTGAGGCTAACCTGCCATTGTGTTCCGCAAACTCTGCACTTGAGCGTTGACTTAGCTTTTAGAATTCGAAATTTTGCGTTTTTAAAAACACCACCTTTCATCTGTGAGAGTACAAACCGCAAAATCGGAGGCTCAACTTGCTGAAGCTCACCAACTCTTATGGTGACAACTGTAACTTCTTTTAATTTTTCTTTGTCTGCAACCTGTCTCGCAGATGCAAGGATTGCTTCAGCTAACGCCCATTCATGCATGAACTAACCATGCTTAACGGAGCAATAAAAGAATATTGCACCAAATCTAACAATCTACCACTCAAAGCCTCAATAGCAACAGTGCCCTTGCCTTGTGTGATTTCCAGCGGTTTAGCATTAACTTAAAATGCTTATGAGCGCACGTAAAGATGAGAAGGCATGAATTTGAGAGTTATCGCTGACCTGCATATTCACGGCAAATACAGCCGAGCGACAAGCCAACAAATGAGCATACCTGAAATTGCAAGGTACGCAAAAACCAAAGGTTTAAACCTCGTCGGCACAGGCGATTTCACTCACCCACAGTGGCTAAAGGAAATCAAACAAGACCTCACGCCAGAGCAGGATTCAGGCTTACTAAAACTCGTAAACGCAGACTCACCAGTCCGCTTTATGCTCCAAACCGAAGTCTGCACAATCTTTGATTACAAGGGTGAATCAAAAAAAGTCCACCATGTCATACTTACCCCAAGCTTTGAAATTGTAGACCAAATAAACGAGCGGCTCGCGCGTTTTGGCGATTTAGCCTCTGACGGCAGACCAATCCTTGATGCAACCGCGCCCCAACTCGTCGAAGAGGTCATGACAACTTCAGCCGACAACATGGTTTTCCCTGCGCATGCTTGGACACCGTGGTTTAGCCTCTTCGGCGCATTCAGCGGCTTTGACGCCATCGAGGACTGTTACCAAGACATGACCAAACACATCCACGCCCTAGAAACAGGACTCTCCTCTGACCCGCCTATGAACTGGCGCCTCAGCAAACTCGACAAATACACACTGCTATCCAACAGTGACTGCCACAGTTTCTGGCCATGGCGAATCGGCAGAGAAGCCAACGCCTTTGAGCTGGAAAAATTCACTTACAAAGAAGTCACAGGTGCCATAATCCAAAATAACCCTGAGCATTTCAAGTTTACAATCGAAACTGACCCCGCATACGGCAAGTACCACTGGACAGGACACCGCAACTGCAAAATCAGTCTCCCACCTCAAGAAGCCATCAAATTCGGCAACATCTGCCCAGTCTGCCGCAGAAAACTCACCAAAGGAGTAGAACAACGAGTAGAAGAACTATCTGATAGACCAGCCAACTACAAACGCGAAGGCATACCCGGTTTTTTCCATCTGCTTCCACTTTCCGAGATAATCGCGGCAGTGCTCGGCACCGATTCGCCTTCAACGCAAGCCGTTTGGAAAATTTACAGTTCACTTGTGCAGAAATTTGGCGACGAATATACCGTACTACTAGACGCGCCTCAAGAAGTCTTGGCACAGGTGGTTGATGCGCCAATTGCCCAAGCCATCGTCAAAGTCAGAGAGGGCACCGCGAAAGTTACTCCTGGATACGATGGCGTGTATGGACAGCTTGTTTTGGGTGTTGATGCACCAGCGGTGAAGCTTAAGCCCCCTCAGATTAGAGTGCAGCAGAGGAGCATGAGTGATTTCTGGTAAGTTCTGAGTATTTTTCAAACAAATTGTTTAATTGTTCCAAACAGTTCTAGCTTCTGAAAAAGGGACAGGTTACTCTTGAAAGACCTTCTGATAAAACTCAGCAACATAGCAACCCAAAAATTCGGAGCCCAATACGCTGAAGCCCGAGCCCAAAAACTCTACAAAACCATGCTCACTCTCAAAGAGGAGCGTGTTGAAGCCGCCAAACAGGGCACTGAAAACGGCGTAGCCATCCGCGTGCTAGTGAACGGTGCGTGGGGGTTTGCTTCAGTCGGCTCTTTGGATACTGCTATCTTGGAAAACGCTGTTTCTGACGCTTGCAGAATGGCAAAAATGGCGAGCGCACGGCTGAAAACGCCCATCAAGCTTGCCTCAGCAAAAGTTGTAGAAGACAATGTTTTGTCTAAGCCCAAGAAGAACCCAGCGGAAATCAGTGTTGAAGAGAAGATTAAGACTGCTTTAGCGGTTACTAAGACGAGTTTGGGCTTTAACAGTCAAGTGAAGAGTTGCGCGATGGATTATTTGGATTTAACTGGGACAAGCCACTTTGTTAACAGCGAAGGAACAAGCATCGAGCAAGACAAGCTATATGTTTGGGCGAGAATAACTGCCTCAGCGCAGAGTAATGGAGTCTTCACTTATAGCCGCGAAGAAATCGGTTCCACCGCAGGATACGAAATCTTTGACGAACAACCACCTGAAGCGTTGGGCGAGAAGGTTGCTAAACGCGCGATTGAACAGTTAAACGCCAAGCCTCCAAAGGGCGGAAAGTTCCCTGTGGTTTTGGGTCCAAACGTGGTGGGTGTGTTTGTGCATGAAGCGTTTGGGCATTTAGCTGAAGCTGACTTGGCTCTTTCAGGAGGCGTTTTGGCGAGTAATTTTGGGAAAAAGATTGGTTCAAAATACGTCACGTTTTATGATGATGGGACCATCGAGGGTTCGTTTGGAGCTTTCAAGTACGACGACGAAGGCGTTCAAAGCCACAAGACATTGCTGATAAAAGACGGCGTGGTTGTTGGTTTGATGCATAATCGCGAAACCGCACAGAAATTCAATACTGAGCCAACTGGAAACGCGAGGGCAGAAGATTTTCGTGTTGAACCCATAATTCGGATGCGTTGCACTTACATGGCGCCCAGAGACCAATCCTTTGAGGAACTAATTGAGAGCGTTAAGTCAGGTTATTACTTCAAGAGTTTTAGAGGCGGACAAGCTAATTTGGACGGCACTTTCCAAGTTGGCATACAAGAAGGCTACGAAATAATTAACGGCGAAATAGGCGCACCCGTACGCAATGCATCCATTAGTGGCAACACTTTAGAGACTCTACATAAGGTGGATGCTGTGGGTAAAGATTTCAAGCTGGACCCTGGCAGATGCGGCAAGGGTCAGACGGCGTTTATTTGTGATGGTGGACCACACATTAGAGTTAACGGGGTGGTTGTCGGTGGCTGTGCTTGAAAAAAACGTAATGCTGAGTTTAGCTGAGAAGGCTGTTGCGTCAGCCCTAAAGCAGGGTGCTCAAGAAGCGGAAGTTTATGTTTACGAGGGGCAAGCAACCAGCGTCGGCATTGAACTGGGGCAAATCAGCAAGACCAACAGGATAATTGACCGCGGCTTAGGCATCAGAGTAATCGCTAACAAGGCAATGGGGTTTGCCTACACAAACGTCAACGACCAGAAAGCCATCGAAAGTACAGTTTTGAGGGCACTGAGCGCTGCAAAGGCAAGTAAACCTGACCCAGACTGGCGCGGGCTCCCACAAAAGAAGCCTTACGCTTCCACCGAAGGAACTTTTGACCAAAAAATCGTTGACCTAAAGGGAGAGGAACTGGTAGATGTTGCCCAAACCATGCTTGATGCCGCTGTCGCAGTTGATAAGCGGGTTTTTCCAATCGAGGGCGGCGTAGGTAGCGGTTACATTTCTAATGCAGTCGCCAACTCAAACGGTGTGGCAGGCTTCGATAAAGGAACCATTGTAGAATGCAGTGTAGCAACATTGGCTAAGAAAGGCAGTGCCGTCACGCCCGTGTGCTTTGAGTTTAACACTTCAAGAAACTACAAAATTGACCCAGCATGGGTCGGCAAGGAAGCCGCGAAGCTGGCGGTGTCAGCATTAAAAACCAAATCAGTTGAAACAAAATCCGCCAAGGTGATTTTTACACAGTTCGCGCTGCAAGACCTTTTAGCAAATACGCTTATCAACGCGATAAAAGCTGATAGCGTGCAGAGAAACCAATCAGCCTTTAAAGATAAAATTGGGGAAGCAGTCGCTTCAGAAAACCTAACCATCTACGATGACGGTTTGCTACCTGGCGGTATCCGCACCAGTGTTTTTGACGGCGAAGGTGTGCCACGCCAAAGAACGCCAATTATTGAGAAGGGCATTCTGAAGAATTTCTTATACGATAATTATTCCGCTAACAAGGATGGCAAGGAAAGCACAGGTAACGCTTCAAGAGCTGCCTACTTGTCGACTCCAAGCATAGACGCTACAAATTTCCACATCATGCCAAGAAACAAAACAGCCGAAGAAATGATAAGCGAAGTGGACGATGGGTTGATAGTTTATTACCTGCAGGGAGCACACAGCAGCAACCCAGTGAGCGGCGACTTCTCTGTGGTTGCAACCCCCGCTTGGAAAATACAAAACGGCAAAATCACTCACTCTTCACGTGGAGTCATGCTTGCGGGCAATATATTTGAAGTGCTCAAAAACGTTAGCGTGGTTGGCAGTAATGAGCGGCAGATGGGGCAGTTGATTTCGCCTTGGATACAAGTTGAGAACGTGCGGATAATCGGGAAATAGTTAAGCCCAAAAGCTCTTGGAGTACTCGCCAAGCACGCCCTCGTATATCCGAATGGTTTGTTGCGCAATCTTGCCCCAATCGTATTTTTCTAAAACCCGTTTGTAAGCGTTATCACGGATGTATTTTGCATAGCCATCATCAAGCAGAACCTTAGTTATACCCCAAGCCAACGAATCTGGATTGTTAGGGTAAACCTTAACCCCAGTCACGTCATGCTCGATAATTTCTGATAAGCCGCCAGTGTCAGATGCAACCACTGGACTCTCAGCTGCCATGGCTTCGAGCGCAACAATTCCGAACGGCTCAAAAAGCGAGGGCACAACTGACACGTCAGCGCACTTCTGCAACCTAAGCAGTGTTGGCTCATCTAAGAAACCCTGAAACAGCACTTTATGCTCTAAACCCATACTGCGGACAATGTTTAGCAGTTGTTCTTTCATGTAGCCGCTACCGACAATTATGAATTTAGCGTTAACTTTGCTCAGTATTTTTGGCACAGCATTAATCAGCACGTGGATGCCTTTCTCGTAAACCAAGCGCCCCACGTACAAAACGATTTTCTCTTCTGGCAGGGCAAACTTGTTCCGAAACTCCTTCATTTCTCCATCAAGCCCATCGTAGTTTTTGGGGTTGACACCGTTTGGGACCATAGTCAACTTGTCGCTGGGTAAGCCGAACACGTACTTAACATGTGAAACCATGTAGTCGCTACAGCATATAACCTTCCAAGCCTCATACGTGAGCCACGCCTCAGTTTCATGAATCATCTTCTCTGCAGTAGTATTCAACCCATTCCTTCTACCCATCTCGGTTGAATGCATCGTCACCAGCAAGGGCTTTCGAAAAACATGTTTGAGTCCTATGCCTGCGTTTGCAACCAGCCAATCGTGGGCATGGAAGACATCGATTTTATCAGAAATCTTGCGGGTTAGAATTGCTGTTTCTTTTTGCATGTTCATGTTCATTAAGTAAACCCATGTTGCGAAATCTGGCGATGGGTTCTTGTATGAGTCTATACGGTAGACTTCTACGCCGTCAATTACTTCGTGTGCTGGTGCGTCTGGAAAGTCGCAGGTTATAACGTAAACTTTGACTCCTTGTTTGGCTAAGTGTTTAGATAAGAAATAAATGTGCGGTGATATTCCCCCGATTACTCTTGGAGGGTATTCCCAACTCAGCATCATGACGCTTAACTTATCTTTCAAGCTTTTTTTCCTCCGTCACGCTGTTGTAGAGTTTGAGTATTTCCTTTATCCAAGAATCTGTTTCTGAGGGAATGAAGGTGATTTTTTCTTTGGGAACCTTGTAAATCCGCATAACTTCGTCTTTCATCCATTCAGATTTCACGGCTACTTTGTTGGTTTCATAAAAGCCGAGCCACTCGATGCTTTTGATTGCCATGTTGTAAGGTGAGTTTGAGGTGGGTGAACGATGGTCCTCTAGGCTTTCAACTGAGTAGATGAAGGGTATGCCCAGACCGTTTTTTAGGGTAACTGCTGCAGGGATGAAGTGCCAGTCAAAAACGTCTATGAAGTCAATTCGTTTGTTGGCTTGGTAGTAAATGTTTGCGGCGGCTCTTTCGATTTCTTGGTTTAAGGTTAGAACCCAAGTTAAGACTCCGATGTGGGTTTGAACAGGATTCTTTACTCTTGTTGTCGTAACTCCTGTCGGTTCTTGCACTGTACCGCTTACGGAGTCATCATAGGTTACAACGTCAACGTTTACTTTGCTTTTGGCTAGTTGTGCCGACAGGGCGCTGACATATCCTGCCAGTTGGCCTACAACTCTAGGCGGGTACTCCCAAGAAAAAATAATAACGTGCATGGTTCCACTATGTGAAGAGCGAGCAGACCTTAATTATTCCTCGACCATTGAGATAGTATCTTTTTTTTCCTTCATTATCGACAAAGCTTTCAGCGAAACCCTCAGACCTGTACTTGTCTAGTATGCCTTCAATCTCATTAGGGTCTTTCTCCAAAAGCCTAGCCACTTCATCGCCGCGCCTTGCCAAATCAGCGGCTGTAGCGCACAGGTTATGGAGCGTCTGTAAAACTTTATCTGGAAACGGCAGCTCTTCTCTCATCTTCAAATAGCACCTTTCTGAAAAATAGTACGTCAACTTATCTTATAAAGACATGTGCGAAGTTTTAGAAAAGCATGGTTGCATCCTGTGTTTGCTTACTCGATATTTTATATCGTTTTTTAGCAACGGCAATCAGTGTTTTTCTTAGTTTTTCACCCTTGAGCCCTAAAGTTTTGGTTTCCTTAATCTTAGCAGAAAGGTCTTGATCTCTGAGCGAGTTTTTTGCCCACTTTTCAAAATCTCCATTGGCGACATGAAATTCTATGGATTTCGCGTTAACTTCTTTGAGTGAGGTTATGAAACCTTTAAGGCTCCAAGCCATAACACCCGTGTAACATTCCTTTCCAACGCCTGTATAGAACAAGAAAGGCTCGTTAGCGGTTAAGATTGAAATTCTCAACCTTGCCTCAAAATCGTTGAGCAGTGTCTGTGCCGCTACAAAAGCATCCATCGGCGACTCATAAGGGCTAAAGTAAGAGTGAACTTCTCCAGGTCCACCGCCTGCTGTGAACATGTAGTATAGGTGGTCGCTTGTTTGGAAGTCACGCCATAACCTAAGGAACTCGTTGTCTCCTGCCTCTTTGATGAGCGGCTCTAACCTGCGCAACGTGGTGTAATATGCCCATTGCATGACGTTGCCAAGCCATCCTGACTGGTCTCTTTGAATGTCAGCCCAAGAAACAGTGCTCGCACCTTCAGGGACATCAATTTCTCCTGCTGAAGCATGTTTAGCCACAACTTGAGAAGGCGTTACCATCTGTAAATGGTCATACTTTAAAATTTCATCAGGCAGATGCTGTAGGAAACTGTGGATGCCTGTTTCTGGCCAATGGTGTTCACCGAAGGTTTCGTAATCTGGGAAAATGTTGATGCATTCACCTTTTGTGGTTGCTAGCCACCTTGCGTATTTGTCAGCGGTCAGGGGCCACTCAGGCCACCACCGTGCTGAAAACCTAAAGCCAATATCATCGGTAAGCTTATAATTGCGGAGTAGAACGCGGATTTTTTTTGCGCCTTTTGGGGTGTAGATAAAGTTTGGTGATTTGTCGCCGAGAATTTTTTCTACGCCTTCGGTGTAGATGCCTTTGTAGCCCATGCTCTCAACTATTTTAGCGATTGCGTTGTTGTAGAGGAGTTCAGTGTTCTCAAAAACTTGTGGTGTGTACCCCAGCAAATCCTTGACGGCTTGCTTGTGCATGTGTACTTGCTCGATGAATTCTTCTTTTTCAGGGTAGAGACTAGCGATTGAGTGATAGTAGGTTTGATTTAAAAATTCAGCGTCCCCCGAAGCAGCAAGTTGCTTGAATGTTTCAAGCAGGTCTTTATTGAACATTTCACATTGCTCCAAAAAGACACCTGAAACGCTGAAGGAAAACTTGACTTTCTTTTGGGCGTGTTTGTGTCGGTCTATGAGGTCAAGGATTATCTGGTTTGAGGGAAAATAGCATTTTTTGGCTGCGCGATTGAAAATCTCCTTGTCATTCTCATTATCGAAATAGTAATCAAACAATTCATTCTTAGTTAAGCGCTTGAAAACTTTACCTTCCCAAAACAGTTTTCGCCTCAGCCTATGTGGCTGGTGAACCTCGAAGACAAACACAACATCCGTCATAACACTTCGACCTTAACACACAATATCTGAAGGTGCCTTATTTCTAATTTGCCTTAATCAAAGCACGCAAGGATTATTTTCTCACAGATACCAACGCAACTTTTGCTGTTAAGTCAGCTTTATTGCCAAAACTGAGTACAAATTGGTTGACAAAGCAAAGTTTTAATCGTTTCCATGTAACCATCTATAGTTGGCGGTTGAAAAAGTGGGAGACGCCAAAGAAGAGATTTACTCAACTATGTTTAGTTCGCTCAAGCATCCGGCACGCCGCAAAATTCTCCGAATCCTCGCCGACAAACCGTTGACTTTCTCCGAGATGCTTGATATACTGGGTGTCTCCAGCTCTAATTTGACGTATCATCTGGAAAACTTGGGTGAACTGGTTGCAAAAGATGACAACGGCGTTTACAAGCTCTCCACTTTTGGGCAAGCAGCCGTTGGCACGATGAAAATTGTTGAAGAAGCACCTGAAGTTCCGCCCAGAAGACGTACAGGGTTATCATTAAAGTGGAAGACAACGCTGGCAATTCTTCTTATTGGCATGATTGTGTTCGCAAGCGCGACTGCCATACAGTTTGGCGCCTTAAACCAAGCCACCAGCGAACGTGACAGCTTGCAGTCAAAGTATAATCAACTGCTAGCTTGGAGCACCAGCACAAACGATGTAATTCGTTTTCTACAAGATGTTGTTCAAATTGATACTTCCAAGTATGAAGCAACTCTTTTGAGCCGAACAGTCCAGCAGCGAGAGGACTTAGGCGGAACAGTAGAGGAGATTATGAGGTATGCGCTCACCAGCAGTACAAGCAAGATGGATTTGGTGTTAAGGTTCCGAAACAATCAGCTATCACGTTACCAAATCATCATGTTCGAGGGCTCACCAATTTATGCCAAAGCACAACCGCACAGCGTTCTAGATGCCGCAAAGAACTTACTGGGAAGGCTCATCGAATTCGAAGACACCGCGTACCTTGAAGACATGAGCGAGATACTATCACTGGTTAAGAACGAGCAGAATATCGAAATAAAAGAAGGCAACATCAAGCTCACCGCAACTTTCTCAGGAAGCAACGCAAGGATACTTTTGATGTACACAGAAAACAACGTTGACTACTCCCCTAAAAGTCTAAACTTGGTTTTTGAAAACCGCAATTTGATTGAGTTAACTGACGGCTGGTTCCTGTTCAAAGTCGGAAGCACAACCGTGAACATCTCAAGCGATAGAGCACTTGAACTGGCAACAAACGCCCTGAAAGGCTACAGCTGGACTGACGACGGCCAAACAGTATCAAACTTCAACGTACTCTCTGAGCAGACCTCAGTCGTATTTCACCCTAACACTAAAAACGCACTCGAACTCTATCCCCAGTGGACAGTTACCTTCTATCTAGACAAGGTTTACCCAGGCAACGTGAACAGCATAAAAGTCCAGTTGTGGGCAGACACAGGAGACATAGCACAGATAAAAACACAGAACAGCTGACTTTATTGTTCAACTTTTAACTGCTTGTCACGCTTCAAACGGATTATAGTAGCTAATTTTTGAGTATCGGCTTCTTTTGTATATCAAATACCCTACTAAACCGCCAATAAGTGGACCGACAGTAACACTGCCGATAATCCACGCTGGAAAAGTTAGCAAAGGGTTCCTAATCCCCACTTGCCCCAGCGCTACAATAAGTAATCCGCCTGCAAAGAACCAGACAGCTAAGCCTCCCATGGCTCCAGCAAAAATGATTGAGATTTTTGCCCCCAGCATTTGACGGTTAGCTGACCACATTGACCTTTTAACGCGTGCCCTCTCAGCTGCAACCAAAAAAACAAAACCTAAAACTGCCATCACAGTGTAGAGCACAAATCTGTCAAACGTAACAAGCCCAAGAAGATATAACGCAAAATTCAAACCCACCATTGCAGACGAAAACAGACTAACAACAATGAAGTAGCCTCGTGAAAACGGCGCCTCAATTTGCGACTGGCTTTTTCTTTCTCCAAACTCTTGCAACAAGTGAACAGCAAGTTTTCCCTTATCAGTTAAAACATAGAGGCCGTCTTCTTTCTTGATTATCAACTCGTTTAGGATCTTTAGATGATAATTCAGTTTTCCAGTACTGCTGATTTCAAGCCTGTTCATCAGTTCTGTGTAACTTAGGCTTTCTTTCTCATTTAGGAGCGTGATGATCTTTCTTCTTTTTTCGTCCTTCAGTACTTTATGTAGCGATTCAAGTCCCGATGACATGAGATAATGTGGGTGAGTTAGAAATTTAGGCTTTTTTGACTAAAAAATTTGTCACCTTTCGCGGCGTAGCTTAACTCGTTTTCTGTTTGGCTACTAAAACCTCATTTAGGGTTTCCTTCATTTTTCTCGCATCAATATCTAAAATGGGCGATTCACAAATCATGGTTGGATGCAACCCAAAATCTGCAATAACTTCGGCAAGCATGCGGAAGTCTGGTCCGTAACGTTTCTCATCTAAAGTGTGATGGCGTTTTTCTCCTTGACTAGTGAACTCAATGGCTGAGAAGTGACAGTGCATACCCCTGAGCGCTTCTGTTCCAAGCTGTTGTTCGACTTTCTCTGCTATTGCACGCATGTCCGCAGGGCTTTTGAATGCACCTTGATGCCGCGCGTGGAGGTGCCCCCAGTCGATTACAAGTTGTGTACCTTCCACTTCTTGGTTTATTGCGATGATCTCATCTATGCTGCCCACTTGAAACTTTCGCCCCATCGTCTCAGGACCAAGCTTGACTCTCAAACCAAGACTCCGCATTTCAGCACTGACCTCCTTTAGGGCATTAACACAAGTTTTGAAAGCGAACTCTTTTTCAAAACGCCCATAAAAGCCAGTGTGAAAAACCATAACGTACGCGCCCATCCAATCAGCAGCTGTGGCACCAGCAATTAAGCGCCGTTTACTTGCCTCCACAACATCCTTTTTTCCTGACAAGTTCACAAAATATGACCCATGCAAGCTGAGCCTAACATCGTTTTTACGTGCCTCTTCCCCCAGCTTTTCTGCGTCGTGCTGTTTAATTTGCGGTTTTGGACCCCACCGGACAGCTTGGTACTCAAAAGCGTCCAGCCCTTCCGCGCGCAGCAGTTTCGGCACGTCTGCCATTGTCGCGCCCATAAGCCTAAACATCGGAGGAACCCCTGCTGGACCAAAACGAGTATGCTCAGCCATGTAATCCCTCCTCATTACTGTGATGTTCTCTTTTAAAAAGATACACTAGTCCACATAGCTATGGCCAAAAGAAACCGGATATGCTTGGAATAGGCACAAAGAAGCGCACATAAACAGCCACAGCAATAATCCCAATCGTGATTGCTAACAATACGAAATCTCCGCGGTGCAACTGCAACAAGTACAGGTTGGTGCGTTTCTTCGCTGCGCCCCACGCGCGGGATTCCATGGCTTCTGCCAACTCAAGGCTTCGACGGATAGCACTAACAATCAGGGGTATTAAGACTGGTATATAGTTCCTTATTCTCTTGAGTAAGTTACCTTTTTCCAGTTCAAGACCTCGGGCTTTCTGTGCATCCATTATTGTTTGGGCTTCTTCTGCCAGAACGGGAACAAACCGCACTGCGGTTGTGAAGGCGAAAGCAAATTCGTAGGGCACACGCGACTCTTCCAGTGCTAAGCCTAAATGGTCTGGAGAGGTTGTTAGAAAGAAAACTGAGAAGGACTCAACAAGCACAACAAACCGTAAAGTCAGTGCAGACGCGTTTTCTATGTCAAAGGGAGTTAATTTGTATCCTGAAATGAAAAATGTGCTTGCAACGTTAATGATAAAGATGAATGCCGCAAGGAAAGTTGCTCCACGCAATGAGCGTAACCATTGCCTTTGAACCCGCGCTAAAAGGACAAAGGGTAATTGCATGAAGAAGAGCAACAGCAGAGGGATAACTTGGTAGAAGAGAATTGCAGCAATGAAAATTGCTATGACATAGATGAATTTCACACGTGGGTCCAAGTTGTGAATTGGGGAGTAGACTTTTCTGAACTTTAAGCCTTCAAAAACACTCATTGACGTTGCACCCCTCCCTTGGCTTTCAGAATTGTCTCTTTAGCCTCGTATATGTCGATGATGTCCTTGGGGAAACCCAGCGGTGACAGCTTTGTAAAGATTTGCGCTATCTGGGGCAGAACAACCGAAGACATTTCCAACAAGGCAGGGTCGGTGAGAATGTCTTTGCCAGCTCCGTCTGCGACGATTTTGCCTTCCTTCATGAGCACCACGCGGGGGTTGCATTCAGCTACAAACTCCACGTCATGAGTGACGATGACAACCGTTTTCTTTTGCGTTTGCATCTGCAGGATAAACTGGCGCAGTTTCTCTTTCTGCTCATGGTCTTGCCCAATCGTGGGTTCATCCAAAATCAGCATTTGCGGGTCCCAAGCCAGAACAGACGCCAATGCCACACGTTTCCGCTCGCCACCGCTAAGCAGAAAGGGTGAAGTCTTTCGGTACTGTTCTAGCGATAGAAGCTTTAGAGCCCAAGTAACCCGTTTCTCTATGACCTCTGGGTCCATGCCAAAATTTTTTAGAGCAAAGGCAATCTCCTCCTCCACTGTTTCGCTGAATAGTTGATTGTCTGGATTCTGGAAAACAAAGCCAACGTTTCTGGATAAGGCTGCAACGCTTGACTTAGTAGTTTCAACGCCGTCTACGCGAACGCTTCCAGATGTAGGCTTTAGTAAGCCGTTGAAGTGTTTGACAAGGGTTGATTTTCCAGCGCCGTTCTGCCCCATTATAGCAGCAAAGTCGCCGTCATTAATAGTCAGTGAGACTCCTTTGAGGGCTTCAACCTTACTAGGATAAGAAAAATGAACATCCTCAACCACTATCATTTAGGCGATAACGCCTCCAGCAATTGGTCAGCCAATTCTTCAGAAGACAGTGGCGTTGTGTTGCCTAGATTTAATCCATCCTTCTTTAGCATCTGGTAGAGCAAGGTTGCTTTGGGGATTCCAACGCCTATTAGGCGGGTTTCGTCTGTGCTCAGAATGTCGCGTGGGTTACCTTCAAGGCGCACTTTTCCTTCATCCATAACTAGGAGGTGATTAGTGTATTTTGCTGTTAAATCCAAGCGGTGCTCTACAAGGATAACAGTTATTCCCTGTTCCCTGTTGAGATTATAGATTACCTCAAAGATTTTCTCCGCACTGAGCGGGTCAAGAAACGAAGTCGGTTCATCTAAAACTATGATTTCAGGTTGCATGGCTAAAACCGCGGCAATCGCCACTCGTTGCTGCTGACCGCCTGAGATTTCGTGGGGTGAGCGTTCGCGGATGTCGTAGATGCCTGTTTGGTTTAGTGCCCAATCGACTCTTCTGCGCATCTCATCTCTTGGAACGCCGTTGTTTTCTAAGCCGAAAGCGACATCTTTCTCGATGGATAACGCGAAAAGCTGATTTTCAGGGTTCTGGAATACTAAGCCAACATGCCTTGCCATTTCATAAGTATGATGTTCAAGTGGATTGATTCCTGCAACAGAAATTTCACCCTTTAGTTCTCCCTGATAGAAGTGTGGAATTAAGCTGTTGAAGCATCGGCACAAACTTGTCTTTCCACAGCCGCTTGGGCCTGTAATTAGGACAAACTCGCCCTTCTCCACCGTGATAGAAACATCTTTGATGGATGGTTTAGTTGCGCCCGGGTAAGTGTAGGTGAGGTTTTTGGTTTGGATTATTGCCATGGTTTTTGTGCCTGTTCACCTTAACGTGAGAGTTTGCTCATTTAAGCGTAGCTACGCATTTTTGGTTATTTTCTGCTTTAAAAGAGAAAGACATTGTTTGAGTGCATCGTCGATTTTTCCTTTCCCGCTGACGCCTGCCGCCATAGCGTGCCCGCCGCCTATGCCCTGCAAATATTCGCCAAGCGGTGTGGCGATGTCGGTTCCCAGATGTACTCCTGTTTGTTCATGAAATTGGCGGATGGAACGTAGGCTCACTTCGATTTTGCCGTTTTTTTTGCCTGCGACAGCTGCCATGTGTGCGCCTAAGTCAACGAGGGCTTTTGCTGATGGGGCTTGGTAAGCGCTAACGTGTGAGAGGGCGATTATCCAGCCGTTGATTCTTATGATTTTGGCTCGTTTGCAGGCTTTGAGTTTGGCTAAGCGTTCTGAGGGGTCTATGGGCAGGGCGAACTGTGCTAGTGTTTGTTGTGCGTCTATGCCTTGTGCTACTAGTTTGGCTATGATTTCGAATGTTGGTGAGTTGGCTAAGGCGAAGTGTCTTGTGTCGAAGGCTATGCCTATGAATAGTGCTTTTGCTTCGTTGAGGGTTGGTGTGGTTTGTGCTTGGCTGAAGAGGTGGTAGATTAGTTCGCAGTTGGCTGCTGCTGTTTCGTTTATTATGCAGAGTTTGCAGATTTGTGTGGTTTCGGCGCTTGGGGCGTGGTGGTCGATGATTATTTTTGGTGAGGGTGAGTTTTTTATGGTGTCGGCGACTTCGTCTAGTTGTTCGATGGTGTTCATGTCTAGGAGTATTATGGTGTCGGCGGATTCGATGTTTGGTTTGAGGTTTACGGTTATGGGCATTTGTTCTAGGAGTTGTTTAGATGGTTTGTTGATTCCTTGTGGGCATCCGATTTCGGTGATGACGTGGGGTAAAAATCGTTTTAGTAGTCCCTGTAAGCCGTATGCTGAGCAGATGGCGTCGGCGTCTGCGCTTCGGTGGCATAGTAAGAGTATAAAGTTGGCTTTTTGTTCTTTTAGGAGTGTGATTAGTTCTGTGAAGCTCATTTTAGTTTTCTCAAAAAGTTTTCAATTGCCTTGTGGGCTTCGTTTGTGGCTTGTTTGACTAAGGTTTGTGGGTTTATGTTTTTTGTTTGTGGTGATAGTTCAAGGTTGATTTCGACTGTTATGTTGATTGGTTTTGTTCCGTTTGCTTCTACGCTGATGTCTAGGCGTTCGATGTTTTTGTTTGGGACTTTGGAGAGGATGTGTTTTCTGGCTGCGTTTTCTGCTGTTTGGCATAAAGTTTCGATTTGCTCGGTGGTTAGTTCTGGGATGTCCAGTTCTACCATCAAGCGTTCGCCTTTTTTAGGAGGAGGGTTGACCTGCGACTGGGCTTAGGTCTTCTTGTAGTTTGGTTTGGGCTTCTTTGACTTGGCTGCGTACGCGTTCTTCTTGTCTTGCTAAAACGGTGCTTCTTGTTTCTAGGAGTTCTTTGCGGTCGATTAGGTCTTGGTTTACTTTTGGTTTTTCTGCTTTTACTAGTAGTGAGCCGACTGCTTTGTAGATGGTTGCGTTGTCGGCTGTTTTTTGTAACTCCGCTAGTGTTTGTTCTACTTCGGTTTTTTCCATTTCGACTTGTTGTTTTTGTGCGATGATTGTTTGTAGGGTTTGTTGGAGTTGTTGGAGTCTTAGGAGTCTTTCTTGGACGTTAGGTGGTAATTTTGAAAGTTCGTCGCTCAAATCTTTATCCTTCCGTATCCAGCATTACGGGGAGCTCTTAATTAAGTATTTCCGACTCTTTTTTTCTGTGGTTGTTGTTTGTGTGGTGGTTTGTTGCTTTGCGGTTGACCCTATCCCCCTATTTAAAGGGGTTTTTTTCTTGGTGTGAGTGTGGATGCAAAAGACCGCCGAAGAAATCGCAAGAACAGCAATTGGTTAGGACAATGTGTTTTGGGCGCTAGCATGGCCCATAGGGTTTTTTCTTTCGCCCGTCAGCTAAACCAAGCCTGAACGCGTCCTATAAACAATTTTGCGACTTAAAATAACGATTAAAAATGGCTGATTATTGAAAGGAGCTTTCAACCGCTACGATAACAGTGTTGGGTTTGGCGTTTACTACGTACATGACGGTTGCGACCAAAAATTTACCACGTACATTCCAACAGCCCTCCCTTGTACGTAGTAAACAAAGCCTGGAGCCCTTGCAATGTACGTAGTAAACAGGCTTTGCTCTGCCGCGAGCCCCCCTCCCCCTATAAAAAGCAATTTGGACGGTTTTACTACGACCATCAAAGAGCCAACTGGGGCTGCCTTGGAGAATTTCACCACGACCATCCACGCGGGGCAATATGCCGTAATGGTCGTAGTAGCGTACGGTCGCAGTAAAAAGTCAACATGCTAATGGCTTAAAAAACCGCCAATAGCACCTACCCCTCTATAGGTTTGTACATAGAACCTCTAATAGGCTCCAAATATGCTTGCTCCATAACGGTGCAGGGCGCAGATTTCACCTACCCCTCTATAGTTTCTGCATAGAATTCCTAATAGCATCCAAATAGGATACTAATAGACGCCAAATAGGTTGGTGAGCTACGCAAAATTGCGTACAACCTTCGCCCTTATACGGTTTAGAGGCAAAGTTTTATCTTTCAACACTTCGTATGGCTTTGACATGGATCGCAAGTTAGCATTAGAGCAAGTATCCGCTTTAGTGAATAAATACCAAGAAAATCAAAAATGGAAGGATTGCAAAGTATAATGAAGAAATGACAAAGAAGGACTTTATCCTTCCACTGTTTGAGGCTCTTGGCTGGAATACTTCAGATTCAGCTGAAGTCTCAGCAGAAGAGGGCGTCTCTGGCAAATTGTGCTGTACAAGATTTTTTGAGGGGCTTTGAATAATTGTTAAATATACGTGAAAAGAATAGTGGAAGTGACTACTATGACCTCTGAAGCTGAGCTTAAAGAAATTCGGAGTCTACTTTTAGAATTAAACAGGAAAGTGCAAGGGCTAAATGAATTAGTCGAAGAAAGACTAATCGGTTATGAAAAACCCACTAAAGACGACATTGCAGCTATAGAGGAATACGAAGCGGCAAAGCGAAACAAAAAGTTGTCCCTTGAACCTTTGAGTGAATTAACCAAAGGGAACTAAACTTTGCCCAGATACAACGTTTTCATTGAAAGCAAAGCTAAAAAACAATTCAAAAAGATACCAAAAGACCAGCAAACACGCATCCTCACAGCGCTCAATACCCTAGAGACTGAGGGATTGTCAAACAAATTAGACATCAAGAAACTGCAGGGCTACAGGTACCACTACCGAATCAGAATTGGGAAACTTGTCAGAATACGTTTTGAGCTTTCTGCAGACCGAACAATAATCGTTTACTCAATCTCTACACGCGAAAAAGCATACAAGTAGCTAACTGTGAGTTAAACAGAAAGAATTCTCTAAGCCGGCTGAACCGCAACAGAAGGTTACGTTTTATTTAGTGGGTCTTTTATTGTTAGGGTTGTGTTTTTGTAGGTTATTTTTTGGTGTTTTAGGAGTGTTTTGTCGTGGGTGTAGAGGGTTGGGGTTTTGTTTGATAAGCAGTTGGCGATTATGAGGGCGTCTCTTCCGCCGAGGTTATACTGGATGGATAAATCAAGGGCTATTGTGCTGGTCTTTCTTGTTTGATTATAGAACTCAATGTAAGGGTTTCTTAGTAGCAGTTTTATTGCGTGTGCCGCCTCTTCCCGATGCCATTTTTCAGCAAAAACCAAAACGTGATAGGCTTCGTGGATAACGGTTGGGTTTATTGCTGCCTTATTGTCTGGGGATAGGTTGAGCAGTAAATCATTTAGCAGTTTGTTCTCGGGATAATCCTCATCCAAGGCATAGCAGATGATGTTGGTGTCTAAGCCAACAATCATTCTTCGCCCTTCCAAATGGACTTCATCTGCTCAGGTGTCCAATGCTCTGGTTTTCCTGTTCGCTTATGCTTGGATTTTATGACTTTACGCAGTTCTTCAACGGGGTCTTCTTTTTTGCCAGGCAACAGCAAAAAGCCTTCAGGGGTTCTTTTTATGGTTGCAATGTCACCTATTTCTTCTCGGATTTCTGCTGGTATGCAGATTCTGCCTTTGGAATCTACTTTTACATTGACCTGCTCAACTAACTCCACATTTATCCCACACCTATAGTGGGAAACGGATAGATTTAAAACTTCCCAAACCCCAGCCAACACCCCGAAAGAAGAACCGGGCAGGTTTGGTTCGATATGTTTTTTACGTTAAATCGTCATGCTATCTGTGTGAGCCCCGTTTGGTCAAACTCAAAGGATTCCAAAAATTAACACTAACAGACAAAGCCCTGCAAAACTGGCTGGGTGCACTGCAACTTGGCAAACCCAAAACCACCCTTGTGCCGTTGCAAGAAGCACTTGGACGCGTTTTAGCCCAAGACCTAATTGCCCAAGAAGATTTGCCCAGATTTGACAAGTCTGCAATGGATGGGTACGCGGTGAAGTCTGCTGATTTGGTTGGTGCCACACAGTTCAAGCCTGCAGTGCTCAAGCTTACAGACGCAGAAGAAGTCGGGGCTGGACAGGCTAAGCAGATTTGGACAGGCAACCCGATTCCGAAAGGCGCAGACGCCGTAGTCATGCTGGAAAAAACCACCCAAAAAAACGGCGAACTCAAAGTTACCACACAACTTGCGCCACAAGACAACGTTTCCAAACACGGCGAAGACATCAAAAAAGGCGAAACCGCCATCAAAGCAGGCACACGACTAAACCCATACCACATTGGCTTAGCCGCAGCTTTAGGCTACACCCAACTCCCAGTAGCTGAGAAACCAAAAATCGCCATACTCGCAACAGGAAACGAAATCGCCGAAACAGGAACCAAACGTGCACCAAACCAAATTTACGACTCAAACAAACCCATGCTCGTTGCCATGTGCCAAGAACTCGGCGCACAAACAACCGACCTAGGCATCGCCAAAGACAACACTGACGAAATCGCCCAAAAAATCCAACAAGCACTAAAAACCAGCGACGCCATCATCACAACAGGCGGAACCAGCGTCGGCGGATTAGACCTAGTGCCAGACGCAGTCAACAAACTGGGCAAACCAGGCGTAATCGCACACGGCATGGCGCTTCGACCAGCAATGCCCACGGCACTGGCTGTTTTGGAAGGAAAACCAGTGTTGATATTGTCAGGCAACCCAGTGGCTTCTGTTATCGGGTTTGAAGTGTTCGGCAGACCGCTAATTTGCAGGATGCTGGGGATGCCTAAAGAAGAACCACGACCAATCGTTAAGGCAAAAATGGCAAGAAGAGTTGCAAGCGCCTTGGGAAGAAAAACTTACGTGCGCGTCCATGTTGCGCTGAAGGATGGCGAGTTGGTCGCTGAGCCTGTGAGTGCGAAGGGTTCAGGAGCCATATCCACCATGACAACAAGCAACGGCTACCTCATCGTCCCAGAGAACCGTGAAGGCGTAAGCGCAGGCGAAACCGTAATCATCCACATGTTCGGCAACTTGGAGGCTGCATAATGTTTAGAAAACTCATGACATACGAAGAAGCAAAACAAACCATCGAAAAACACTTCGCACCCGCATTTTTAGGCGAAGAAGAAACCGTCCTCATCGAAGCATACAACCGCGTCCTAAACGAAGACATAGTTTCTACCCTTGATATTCCGCCGTTTAACCGCTCAACAGTTGACGGCTACGCAGTAAGAGCCCAAGACACCTACGGAGCAGACGAAAACGAACCCGCAACACTCAAAGTCACTGGAGTAGTGAACATCGGCGAGGAACCCACCGTTAAAGTCGGCAAAGGCGAAACAGTGGAAATCGTCACGGGCGCAGTGATTCCCCAAGGCGCAGACGCAGTAGTCATGGTAGAAGACACCGAACGCGAAGACGACCAACTAAACGTTTACGGCGCCGTCACGGCAAACGAGAACGTCATGAAAAAAGGCTCAGACATAAAAAAAGGACAAACCGTGCTGCGCAAAGGGCAAGTTCTAGGCGCCAGCGAAATAGGCATCCTAGCCGCTTTAGGCAAAACAAAAGTCAAAGTCCTAAAAATCCCAATGGTTGCAGTTCTGTCCACAGGCGGAGAAGTCACCGAGCCAGGCAAAGAATTGCCAGCGGGAAAAATCTACGACATCAACGCCTACAGCATAAGCGCAGCCGTAATTGAAAGCGGCGGAAAACCCGTCTACTTCGGCGTAATCCCAGACGACAAAGAGGCACTGACAAAGGCACTGCAGACGGCTTTGGCCTCCGCAGACATGGTCATAACCTCAGGCGGCGTCTCCGTTGGCCCACGCGACTACACACCACAAATTGTTGATTCACTGGGCAAGCCTGGACTTGTCGTCTACGGAATCGCAGTGAAACCCGGCAAACCCACGACGGTTGCGTTTGCAGGCGAAAAACCCGTGTTTGCCTTGCCAGGGCATCCAGCGTCAGCATTGCTGATTTTTATTCTGTTCGCTAGACCTTTGATTCAGCGTTTAGCAGGCAGACCAGTGAGCAACATGAAAACTGTTCGGGCGTTCGCGGGCTCCAGAATGTTTAGCGCAAAGGGCAGACGAACCTTTGTTATGGTGCGGTTAGAGTTTGATAGAGACTGCCGTTTGATTGCTTCACCTGTGGAGTCAGGTGCTTCCGGCGCAATTACCACGCTAGCTGGCGCTGACGGGTTTGTTGAAATCGGCGAGAACGAGCAGTTTGTGGATGCGGACCAAGAGGTTGAGGTTGTCCTCTTTCGCGGTTCCGCCGCAAAACCGTAAGGTCAGACTCTTCTCTTGAGCAGGAGGTATATCGTAAATAGCCATGTGAGCGCGACATAGGCAATCATGCTTAACGCTACAAGTGCGTTGCTGAAACCTACAGAGTAGAGCGTGAAGAGGGCAAACGCTGAGGCTGTGAAGAATAGAATGGCGATTAAACATGGTGCCCAACCCCTCTTGGTGAACATGCTGTAGGCGGCGATTAGGCTGATGATGCCTATTGCGCCTATGTGTGGTGGGAAACCTGTCAGGGGTAGAGAAGCCAGCAGGAGAATTCCTGTGATAGCATAGAAGGCTATTGAGGCTAACTCTATGCGGTTGAATCTTTGCAGTTTGGTTGCTATGGACACTTTTGCTTCGCCTTTACTTTATGCTTTGAGGGTTCAATTAATAAATATACTGCCTTTGGCTTTAGCGAAAGAGTTTAGAGCAACCCAACTGAATACCTCATAAGAGGATTGAAAATCTGCAATGAGCAACCTTGAATTGTTCACTTCGCAAACGAACGTTTTTAGTGGTTTCCAAGCGCCTTTTGAAAAAGCAAAGTATGTCATATTCGGTGTGCCGTTTGATGCCACTAGCACTTACCGTGTCGGCGCAAGGTTTGGTCCAAACGCTATTCGTCAAGCATCCTTAAACATTGAAACCTACAGTTTCCGTAGCGGCATAGATGTTGAGGATTTAGCGTTGTACGATGCGGGTGATTTGCATGTTTCTACTGATGCCCAGAAAACTGTTGACATGACTAAGCTTGTGGTTGAGGACATTTTGGCTGCTGGCAAGATGCCTGTGGCGTTGGCTGGGGAACACACGGTTACGCTTGGGATTGCTAAAGGTTTAGGCGCCAAAGCCTCCAAAACAGCGATTGTGAGTTTTGATGCACATTTGGATTTACGCTCTGAGTTCATGGGTTTAACTTTATCTCATACCACGTTCATGCAGTTGATTAGTAAAACTGTGAAACCTGCAAAAATAGTTGAAGTTGGAACTCGCTCAGTGTGCAAAGAAGAGTTATCTTACGCTAAGAAGACGGGCGTGGACTTTTTCACTTCCCAACAAATCATCAAGCAAGGCACTGAGCCAATTATTGAAGAAGTGAAAAGGATACTAGAGCCGTACGAAAACGTTTACTTGACAGTAGATATGGACGTGCTTGACCCCGCCTTTGCGCCAGCAGTGCAGAACCCGGAACCTGAAGGAATCAGCCCCACAGCGCTCTTAGATATTGCCTGCGCATTATGCGATAAACGAGTAATCGGCTTTGATGTTCTTGAGATTGTGCCAGTCTATGACCAAGGGGTTTCAGCGGTGGTTGCAGCAAAAGTAGTTTTTGAGATGCTGTGCCAGCTGGAAAAATCGCGCAAAAAATAAATTTGTGCTCATATGGCGAAAGCATTGAATTTCAACAGCAAGCCCCTGTCGCAAGAATCATCCGTATTTCTCAATATTGTTCGCGTGACTGCCTGTGAGCTTGTTGTTTTATGCCATTTCCTAACACGGTATCAACCAGTTCCTTGGGATGCACTGTTTCGCTTGGGAAGCACGATGGGCGGAGTGGCTGTGCTTTTGTTTTTTGTTCTCTCAGGCTTGTTGGTTTCCTATTCCTTGTTTAACAAGTTAGGCAATAGTGAGTATCGGTTTAGGCATTTTTTTGTTGACAGGTTTAGCAGAATTTATTCTGGTTTGGTGCCTGCTCTGCTGTTTGCAGCTGTCTTGGCTGTGATGATGTACGTCACGAATTACGGTTACTTTATGGAGTTGTGCACTATGCAGTCGATGCCTTCACCATTAAACTTTGCCATGACACTTGGAATGTTGGAGCAAAGATTTCCATCGGATTTTTTCAACTCGCTCCTCTCTCCCATTGGTTTTTCACCAGCTATCCCTGATGTTACAGCTTTTGGTTTCAACGGCATCCTCTGGACTCTGGTTGTTGAATGGTGGATTTATATGATATTTGGCTGGGTTGTTATCGGTTCGCTTGCGTTGGCTGGAAAGCGAAAAAGAGGCAATGGTTACAAGGCTACTTTTTTGGTTGTTGCGGCTTTGTTGAGCTTGCCTCTCGTGGGAATGTTTGAGCAGAGCAGCAGTTTGATAATCGTCTGGTTTGTGGGAGTTGTCATGATGCTTGCAATCAGTAGTAAAACAGTACGGACAAAACTATCGAATCCTCTCGTCATCAGAGCGTTAGGAGTGCTTTTTGGTTTGTCTCTGATAAGCGCTTTTTTGGCGGCATATGTAGCGTTTGCTTGGACAAACCAGTTCTATGACCTTTCATTGGGAGTAGCACTATCAATGAGCGTGTTTCTTGGTGTTCTCCTCTTTAACGCTGGCGGCTTTAAGAAAACCCTAAATCTGTTGGCAAGTAGCCGCATTGCCAAGTGGTCAGCAACAGGAGCAAGTTTCTCCTACACGCTTTTCCTAACACACTATCCGATAATCATTTTTCTCGCAGGGTTACACCTGCCTTTTAACCGATTCTTAATGTTAATCCCCATACTGCTCATTACAAACGTTACTGCCTTCTGTTTGGCACGTTTCACAGAGCAAAAGCACAAGGCAGTTGCAAGAACAATCAAAAGATGGCTAAATATATCCGAGTGCTAAAACTGAATCCAGATAATCATAGTGCAGGCAGGATAGTTGGCAATCCTTGTCCTCTTAGAGACATATTTGACACTCTCACGCATCCAATTAACCATCAAGACCGCTTGGAGAAAGCCATAAACGAACATCTTTAGGCACGACACATTCTGGAATGCGGTGATAACCCTGAACAAGTTTGCGGACAGCTTGAAGTTTGCAGCATGGATTTTTTCAGAGGTTTTGGTTTATCCAAACAAACATCTATGCTGTTAAAGCTTGTTTTTCAAGTAAAGTTTCAAGCAGTAGTATAGTAGTGCATAGGTCGTTGGGACTCCCACGATGATGCTCCTCGCTGCCGCATTAAACCCTTGCATAAAGCCCCTTTTTCTAAATTGAATGACTGCGTAGAATAGAAAGTACGCTGGGAAAATCAAGCTTACCCAAAGGTTTAGGATGAAAACACCGATAACTGTTAAAAATATTGCTGGCATATAACCAACATAGAAAATATATCGCTTGTTTGTTAGCAAAAACTTTCCAACAGATGAGTAGTCGCCACTGATTTCCTGGGCTTGGACGAGCGCTTTTTTTCTGATGCCTCGCAACGCTTTTTTGAGGGGCATGTCGAAGGCATAGATGTCGCTTTGTGGTCTGTTTGTGTTAACGTCGAAGCCGATAATGTTTCGGGTTTCAAGAATTTTGAAGCCCAGCTTGTTTGCTTTTGCGGAAAAGTCTCTGTCCTCATAGAAAGTGTAGTCAGGGTCAAACGCCACGTATGACAGCACTTTCTTTGAGATTAAAGTGTTGCCTAATACGCCCGCTTGCGGCATCTTAGATTTGTCTTGATGTAGATTATTTTTCCATTCTTGCCATTTGGTATTGACTTCCTCCGCTGAGGAGACTGTGACTTCTTTAACAAATGAATAGACGATGTCGACGTTCTCTTTTTTTAGAATCTCTAATGTGCGGGTTACTGCGGTTGGTTCCATGATGACATCGCTATCCCAGAAGAGTAAATAGTCGCCTTTCATGTTCTGGATGCATAGATTTCTTGCTTCAGGTATGTTCGTGTCTTTTACGATTACTTGGTAGCCGTTAAAGTCAGATTCGGATAGTAATTCTCTGGCTATTTCTGCCGTTTGGTCTTTGCTCTTTCCATCAACCACGACCACAAATAACCTGTCATGTGGATAGGTTTGGCTTTGCAGCGCCTGTAGCATCCGCTTAATTATCCATTCTCTGTTTAGAACAATAATACCGACTGTTATCAGAGGCAGATCTTGCTGGTTGGGTGGAAGCATGCTTCTGGCTATATCTTTTTAGAATTATAAAAGCATTAAGTTGCCAAATCTGGGCCAGTCGTGGAGAAATCTTTAACATGTCCAAACGTTCAATAAAGTATTAAGACCGCTTGGAGAAAAACCTGCATGAGTATCATTAGCCACGACACTTTCTGGAACGCCGTAGTCACAATGCCCATGACTAAGAAAATGCTCCAGCTGTCCCTCAAAAAATGCGGTGCATGCGGCAGAACTGTTCTGGAAGCGGCACTAGACGACTACGCAGGCAAAACTGACCGAAAATGCGACAAGTGTAGCGGACTCTATTCTCAGATTATTGGTTTCTGGGTTGAATTTTTGCGCAGAGGTCTCGGCTTTAAGCGAGCTAAAGTTGAGAAACTCTTAACTGACCGCTATGCGCGAAGGGCTGTTTTGAATCTGGTTCGTTCATTTGCTTATTTTGGCATAAAAAAACCCATGTCGCTTTGCGCGCCGTTTTTGGTGGTTTGGGATTTCACTCACAAATGCAACCTTCAATGCAAACACTGCTACTCCAACAGCGGTGCAGTTCAAGAAGAAGAATTAACGACGCAACAAGCGTTGGCAGTTGTTGACCAATTAGCTGACGCAGGTGTTACCGCATTAGCATTTTCAGGCGGCGAACCCCTCACAAGAAAAGACTTTTTCCAAATTGCAAGGCACGCCGCTGACCGCGGACTCTACGTGTCGGTTGCAACAAATGGCACCCTGTTAACCAAGGAAAACGTGCGAAATCTCAAGCAAGCCAAAGTTAACTATCTAGACATCAGCATCGACGGAGCCTCAGCAAAAACTCACGACGAGTTCCGAGGAGTAGAAGGTGCATTCGATAAAGCAGTAGCAGGACTAAAAAACTGTGTAGAAGCCGATTTATGCGTCTGCATAGCCACAACCGTCGGCAAGAATAACATGGAAGAGTTGCCTGCCATCATCGATTTAGCAGAACAAATGCAGGCGGAACGCTTCACCTACTTCAACTTTATCCCGACTGGGCGCGGCAAAGCACACTACGACCAAGACCTCTCCGCTGAAGAACGCGAAAAAATCATGCGCTACTTGCTCAACCGCATGTCAGCAGGTTGCAAAACCACCATCCTAACCACGGCGCCCCAACTTGCTCGTGTGGCACAGCAATGTCAAGGTCCAAGCGGAACAGGCGAAGTAGTGATGTCTATGGCGCACATGCAAACCGTCAAAGTCACCAAAAAGGCTGTGCCGCTGGCAGATTTCATCGGGGGATGCGGAGCAGGCAGACTCTACTGTTCCCTTTCACCACAAGGCGACGTGCACCCGTGCGTGTTTCTGCCCGTGAAAGTGGGCAACCTAAAAACCGAGAAGTTCCAAGATGTATGGCTGAACGCTCCGCTCTTTAACGCTTTCCGAAACAGAGCAAACCTCAAAGGCTCATGCGGAAGATGCGATTACAAGTTCATCTGTGGCGGTTGCCGAGCGCGTTCAGCAGCATACCATAACGGCGACATGCTTAACGGTGACCCAGGCTGCATAATGGGAGTGAAAGGTGCCAAAAGTGCCTGACGCCAAGCAGAAAACCGTTAAAATTTTTCGAGCAAAAGAGGACATAAGCGATATTCTAAAAGAAGCCGTTGCTAACGCAGGTTTGCAGGGCAAACGCAAGATTTTCATCAAACCCAACTTGAGCCACCCAGAATACTTGCCTGGGGTCGTGACCTGCCCAGAATTGATGCGGGACTTGGTGGGTTTGCTTCGAGACGGCAACAGCAAAGTCATAGTGGGCGAATCCAACGGATTCAACTACCCATGCTGGACAGCCTTTGACAAAACAGGCGTGCAAACCGCAGTCAACGAAGCAGGCGGAGAAGTCATCAACCTCTCCGAAGACAAAGTCGTCGAAGTAAAATTCCAAACCAACACACCCCTCAAACGGCTGTTTCTGCCCAAAACCGTCCTTGACGCGGACGCGGTTGTTGATTTGCCGCTTATGAAAACTCATGAGTTCACAGCCTACAGCGGAGCCATCAAAAACCTCTTCGGCTGCGTCCCAAGCAACAAGCGCATCTATTTGCACCCGTACTTGCCAGAGGTTTTCTATCGCCTCTACACCGTGTTTAAACCGCAGTTAACCATCATGGACGCCAGAATCGGCATTGAGGGCAACGGTCCAACCAAAGGCAAACCCGTCAAAATGAACCTGATGCTCACCAGCAATGACGCATTAGCCATCGACATTGTATCTGCCAAAGTTATGATGCTAAATTGGAAGGACACTTATCTTGGGTACATCGCCAAAAAAACAGGCTTGCAAGAGCAAGACATCCAAATCAACGGTTTGCAAGTAGCACAAGTAGCGCATAAATTTGAGCCACCCAGAATCGACTTACCCGTGAAAGCACAAATGATGATTTACCAGCATGAATACCTAACCAAACTGCTCTTCTGCTCACTGGACGTGGTTAAGCTTTTCCAGAAGGTGACCGTGGCTTACCGTGGCGAAAGCGCGCAAATCGGTTAACTTAACACTTCATTATAGACTGCTATCGCGTCTTTGACGACTATTCGCCAGTCAAACCGCTCCAAGATTGTTTTCCGCGCCTGCACGCCCATCTCTGCTGCCTCTGCTGGGTGCTCAAGCAAATACAAAAGTGCGTTTGAGAATTGTTTGGAGTTGAATGGTTCAACTAAGAGCCCGTTTTTGCCGCTCTGGATTGTTTCTGGTATGCCTCCCACAGTGGTTGTGACTACAGGCAAGCCAGTTGACAGCGCCTCCAACACCGCGAAGGGATGATGCTCATAGAAAGTAGAGAAGGCGAAAACGTCTGCGGCTTGGTAGAGCTTGGGCAATTTCTTGTCAGGGTAGTAGCCAGTGAAGATGATGTTGTTTTTTACGCCGAGTTTTTCCGCGTGGGTGACGAGTCTGCGCATCTCGTCGCTTTGCCCCTTGCCTGAAATGATGAACTTGACTTTTGGGAAGCGTTTGATTACGGCAGGCATGCTTTCGATTAGGGTGAACAAGCCTTTGCGTGCATAGAGCCTGCCCACTGACACGATTGCTATATCGTCTGGGTTAAAGCCTAATTCCGCTTTGATTTTGCGCTTATCTTGGGCTGGCTTGAACTTGTTAGTGTCTACGCCGTTGTGGATGACGCGTATCTTGCTTTGAGGTATCTTGTAGTAGTTTGTGAGTTCCCACTTTGTAAAGTGGCTAACTGCAATGATTTTTCTTGCCCTAGACAACATGCCTTCTTCGAAAAACCTCAAAAACCCGTTGAAACTCACCATGAACTTCTCGTTCGCATTCAAACGCAGGTAAGGTTCGCCGCGGATGGCTTGTGCTTCACCCTTCCACGTTGAATGAACCGTGCAAACAAGGGTTTTTCCAAAGTTTGATGGCACTGCAAAGCTAGGAGTCAGCGGCAGTTGGGGATGCATTATGTCCACGTTTGCGGTGTCGCGGACGCTTTGGAGTTTTCGGTAACTGCTACCGGCAAGCATGAAAGATTTTACTATGGGCATTTTTGGAATCTTCAAAAAAGAAACATCTATCTGCGGGTTGACTTTGACGTCTTGGGTTTTGTTTGAACCCGTGACAACGTAGATGCGGTAGCCATTTTTGAGGAGCTCATTAGATAAGTAGTACACGTAGGAGCCTGTTCCGCCTGTAAGAGGCCAATACTCAGGTGAGATAAAGCAGACTTTAGGCGGCATCACTTATTCCTCCCAGCTAGGTACCGAGCCGATGTTATGACTGCGCCGACAAACCACGCTGCAGACCGCACAAAATAAAGCACAACAAGCCGCATAGCCGACCAGTCATGAAACTTGAGAGAGATTTTGACCGCTGAGTAAACGAAGTAAACAAGCATCGCCAGCAGAACCAGTCCTGAGCCAACCCAGAGTGACCTAAACAGTGGAACAATTCCCAACAGAAACAGCGCCAAAGCCGCCAAAAGCAGTACAGGCTGAATATTCATGCCCACATCCGTGATTTCATCGCCCCGTGCTAAGCGCCCGTGTTTGAAGTAGAGTTTTAGCGTGTTCTTGCCGTACTGCAGTTGCTGCCGATAGTACGCCTTAAGCGTTGGACGATTAAAATGATAGCAAACCACGCTGGGCTCGTAAGCGATTTTGTAGCCTTTGGCGCTTAGGCGAAAACCCAAGTCCGTGTCATACTGGCTCGGCAAGTTTTCGTCCCATCCGCCTGCCTCCTCAATAACCGAGCGTTTCAAAAGCAGGTTCATGGTGGCTATGCGTCCAGTGTACTTGCCGATGCGCTGGTAGCGGGTTTTGATGTCGTAGCCGATGGCTCTTGCCCACGGATTGCTAGTGTTCCATGTCTCGATGGTACCGCTAACCCCTGCCACCTGCTCTTCGCCAAGATGGGGCACGAGTTTTCGGAGCCACTGCGGCTCGACTTTTGCGTCAGAATCAACGAAACCCAGAATAGGATGCTGGGCAATTTTGAGGGCGTAGTTGTATGCGGCGGGGCAGTTTAGGCGAATCGAGATTACTTTGACTGGATATTGCTCTGCGATTTTGACGGTGTTGTCTTTGCTTTCGCCGTCCATAACAATGATTTCAAAGTTTTCTTGAGGGTATTCCTGCGATAGGAGGGATTTTAGGCACTCCGCTATGGTTTCTTGGTTGTTGTAGCTGGCGACGATGATTGAAACCTTGGGCAGTGCTTGCTCAGCCATTTTGCTACCCCCTAAAACGTGCAAGCATAATTGAGTAGAGAATTTTTGAGCCATCCCACATTGGGTCAACGCCCGAGTGCCCGTACGTGCGCTGCTCAAAACTAATCGGCACCTCTGATACGCGGAAACCAGCTCTGACGGTTTTGACAAGCATTTCTGATTCTATTTCGTATTCTCGCGCGTACAGTTTTTGTTTTTCTATGACTTCCCGTTTCATAGCTCGGTAGCCCGACTGGGAATCAGTGATGGCTACGCCCGTGAACGCTTCGATTAGGCGGTTGAAGATTTTGACACCGAAAGCGTTGATTCTGCGCGTCGCCACATGTTTGTGATTGAGGTAGCGGGAGCCGATAGTTAAATCCGCCTCGCCATGTAGAATAGGCGCTAAAATTTCAGGCAATTCTTCGGGGAGGTGGGAGCCGTCTGAGTCGATGGTGACTACAATGTCGCCTTTGGCTTTGGCGAATCCAGCACGGAGCGCATAACCTTTGCCTAAATGCTGAGTTAAAGTAAAAACTCTTGCGCCGCGTTTTTTGGCTGCTTCGAGCGAGTTGTCGTATGAGCAGTCATCGATAACAATTATTTCAAAGTTCAAGCCTGTCTGCTGCGCGGCGACTTTTACGCGGTCAATTATGTTGCCTATGGTTAATTCCTCGTTGTAAACAGGAATTATTATGGAAAGCAGCATTTGCTGGTGGCTCATTTGTTTATGAAGCTTCATGGAAGACCTTATAAAGTTTGGCTACTCCAACTTTGTAACCAATTGAACGGCAGAAAGAGGTTAGAAATGCAAAGCACCCTTAACAATCAAGCCTATGCTGACAGAAAATTGTGGTTTTCCATGTGGTTTCTTGGGGCAATTGTTACTTTTGGCGCTGCTTTTTTTCCGATGTTTTATCGCTTAGTTGAGGGCAGAAACAAACACTTCCAGAAAGAGGCGGAAATAGAAAAGCAAATAGCGGATTATTTGAAAAGTCAAGGGAAAGAGCCGCCAAAAAAAAGCAATACCCCTGTGAAAGTGATGAATGCGAAGGCGTGGGCTGCAAGCATCATCTTTGTCGTGCCCGTTTTTGTCATAGTTTACTTATTGTCCAAGGATTTGGTAGAGCATGAACAGAATCAGGACGCCTTCCTTGCGGCTGCTTTTCCCGAGCGCATGTTTATGCCGCAGACCATACCGATAACAAAATATGCCTTGGTCACGTTAGTTACGCTGGGCGTGGGAGTCATCTATTGGCTATACAAGGTTGTCAACTTGTATAACGCTCACTTTAAAGCACACTCAATAGTAGAGAAAGAAATCAGCAGGTTAATGGAGGAACAAAAAGTTGTCGAGCACATGTAAAAAACGCCGTTTCGTCAGCCATGGCGGAGACATCTGGGGTTTCAGCCGAAAATACAACATACCCCTAGAAGAAGTGCTCGAGTTTAGTGGACCCATAAACTTTCTAGGCCCTTCCCCCAAAGCGTTGCAAGCTGCAAAAGACAACGCTAAATTAATCCGTTATTATCCTGACCCAAACCCCGTGGAGTTTAAAGAGCAAATTGCCAAGTACGTTGGGCACAGTGTTGAAGAAAAAAACATTCTCTTAGGTAACGGGTCAATTGAGCTAATCTACACAATAACAGAGATTCTGCCGCGAGGCTTTAAGGCGCTGATTCCTGTGCCTTCGTTTTCTGAGTACGAGAAAGCGGCGCTTCGCGTCGGCGGCGAGCCAGTGTTCATTCAACTGCCAGAGAATTTTTCGTTGGAAATTGACAAAATCAAAGAAGCTGTGACTGATGAGACGCGGATACTGTGCATATGCAACCCGCATAGCCCCTCTGGAACACTCTATGGCAAAGATGAACTATTAGACCTTGTTGAGTTCTGTCAAAAGAAAGACGTCATCTTCAGCATAGACGAGAACTACATTGAATTCGCCGAGAAAGGCGAAGCGACAACGCTTGCAGGCATGGTTAAGAAGTATGAGAACCTTTTCGTCATTCGTTCAGTCACCAAGTTTTATGGCATGCCGGGAATCCGCTTCGGCTACGGCATCGGCGCACAGAACCTCATTGACAAGTTGGAAAACATGCGGTTGCCATGGAGTATTAACGCTTTAGCTGGCGCGGTAACTCTGGCAGCCTTCAACGACACGGAGTTCATAGAGAACACCAAGCAAACCATCGCCAAAAATCGAGAAGCCCTCGCCCAAGCCCTCAGCGAAGTCGTGGGTTTACGTGTGTATCCGTCCGTGACTAACTTTTTGCTTGTAAAAATCCTGAACCGAAAAATCACATCTACCATGCTAAAGGAACTGCTGGCTAAAGAGTACATCCTCATCCGTGACTGCTGCACCTTCATGGGCATGGACGACAGTTACTTCAGAGTCACCGTTCGCTCAGCAAAAGACAACCAGAAACTGGTAGAAACAATCAAGCACATACTAAGCAAAAACTAAATTGCACAACATATTTGTATCCTAATAGTGGTTCTATGCAGAAACCTATAGGGGGTATGTGTTATTGGCGCTTTTTCAGGTCAATAAATGTAGTATGTGGTCAAAATGCAGAGTTCGCGTTCTTGACAGTTTTTAACAAATCTAAAACCGTGTTAAACAAAGAATCCGCCACGACTTCCCGTGGTTTGTCACCATCGATTCTTATCAACTCGCCTTTCTCGACGAATTTAAGGTAAATCTCACGCACCTTACGCTGGGTCTCCAACGTCTCCATCACAGACTTCTTGCGCTTTAGGCGTTCAAGCACCCGTTCAGGGGGCACGTCGATAAAAAGTGCAAAGTCAGGTTGCAGAGCACGAGCGTTAATGGTTTTAATCCAATCTAAGCTTAAGCCAGCACTGCCTTGGTAAGCTAAGGTCGAGTAGAGGTAACGGTCACAAACCACAATCTTGCCCTCCTCGAGGGCAGGTAATATCTCGTTTTGCACATGCTCTACGCGGTCTGCCGAAAACAGGAGTGCCTCAGCCTCAACTGGCAACCGTTTCTCGCCATACAAACAGCATTCTCGGATGAAAGTGCCTGTTTTGCCGCGGCTGGGCTCTGCGGTCAGAATTGCCTTGTGAGTTTTTAACAGTCTCTGTGTGAGTAGTATGGCTTGGGTGGTTTTTCCGCTTCCGTCTAACCCCTCGATAACGATGAAGACGCCTTTATTATTCATCTTTTTCAACTCGGCTGCTTAGCGTTACACATTATAAGGGAGATACATAAATAAAGTGTGTGAAAAAGTCTTTTTGAACTGAAAATCCCGTTCTAAATTAAGCCACAGTTAATCGCTGACTTACAGCAACGAGAATTTGAACATGGAGTTGTAAAAGACGACAAGAAATAAAACAAATTGTAAAAATTCAAGCGAATTTTTAAAAAAATATTGTTAAAAAAGTGCATTTCGCTACTTCTTGTAGTTTTTTTTCTATTTTTGAAACGAAAAATTTTACTTAAGCCATATTAAGCTGAACGTTCATTGTACTTTTAGCAAGGGATTGCTTTCCAAATCCCTTCTGAATAAAACATCGAGGAGAATAAAAATGCGAAGTTCTAAAAACAAAATTTTGGCTATTGCAATCATGATATTATTAACAGCGTCAATAATGCTATTATCAACTGCTAACGCGCATTCACCAGCATGGCAAATTCCAACGCACGCCTTCATCGTTGTAGCACCAAACCCAATAGGTGTCGGTCAGGAGGCGCATGTTTACATGTGGCTTGCCGAAGTTTTCGGAGCCGCTGGAGGAACTACTGCTACCACTGGCACGAATGGTTCCACAGCAAGCGCAGCACTACTATCAAACAACTACAGATTCCACAACTACCAGCTTACAATCACCGACCCTAACGGAACAAAGACAACACAAACTTTTGATATAATATGGGACACAACATCATCACAATTCACTAAATTCATTCCTGACAAGGTTGGCACCTACACTTTCAACTTTACGTTCCCAGGACAAGCCTACGCGCAATATGCAGGTCAATACTATGAAAAATCAATACTAGTTAATGACACCTACCTGCCCAGCTCAGCATCAACAACACTAACAGTACAGGAAGAACCGCTTCCAGCTCCCATAACTAGCTATCCGCTTCCTAAAGAGTACTGGACTCGCCCAATCTACGGTGAAAACACTGACTGGTGGAAAATCTCCTCAAACTGGCTAGGCTACACAGCACCAGTTCCAGGAGGTTACGACCCAGGCACCACATTTGCTCGACTATTCCACAAAGATGCTATAGGACCCTTGACTTCACATGTGATGTGGACAAGGGCTCTCCAGTTTGGAGGTGTTGTCGGAGGAAACCAGTTCTATGCAGGCGGTTCATACCCTGAAGGAGACGCTTTAGGGGTTCAATATTTCGAAGGCACATCATACCAGCCACGATTCCCGAACCCACTAATCATCAACGGATACCTAATCTATACGGAACCCGTCGCTTTCTCAGGTCCAACTAGTGGCCCAACGACATGCATTGACATGCGATCAGGGAAAGTTCTTTGGTCCAGAACTGATGTCCCACCGCTATCATTCGGCTACATATACAACCTTTGGGACCCTGACCAACACGGAGTCTTCCCACCATATCTATTCACCGCCAACTTTGCCAGATGTTTCGATGCATATACAGGCAACCAACTGTTCAACGTAACAGGTGTTCCTACAGGTACTGCAGTACTAGGCCCCAATGGTGAACACTTAAGATATGTCATTTCTAACGCTGGGACAGCGACCAATCCACAATGGTACTTGGCTCAGTGGAACTCATCAAGACTATGGCAATACGATATTAACCCATACACGGGCGGTGGAAGCCTGTCGCCATCAATCATAAATGCAAGTAACGGAGTACTCGTCTCTACAGTTCCCATCCCTCTCGCAGGCACCACTGGAACCATTCGAACCACAACAGGTGGAACTACGGTCACAGTACCCTATGGTTCTACTTTGACCGTTAATGCAAACATTCCCATCAACTCAACCACTGTCGGGGGCGTAGCTGGTATAGGAATCGCTACTTATGACTGGAATATTTCCTTGCCTTGGCTCAACACGATGCCTGTGCAACCCGTCTACAGCACCACAACAGGACAAACTACACCCGCACCAGCAGGAACAAACCCGGTTACAATAGTTGCAGCTAAATACGGCGACATGTTACTTTGCAGAAACGGTTCCCTACCCACTGGTTTCGGAGCTACCCGATCAGGTTATCCGCAACTTCCTTACACGTTTTTCGTAGTCAACCTCAATGCATCTAAAGGCGCAATTGGATCAATAAGATGGATGAAAACATATGACCCGCCAGCAGGCAACATCACTCTTGTACAAGGACCAACCGACTTTGAAACAGGCGTTTTCATATTCAACCTGCAAGAAACCATGCAATGGGAAGGATACAGCTTAACCAACGGCCAAAAACTATGGGGCCCAACCGCACCCCAAACCACATGGGACTACTATGGTTACCCAGGAACAACAACATTACCAGGCACAGTTGCTTACGGTAAACTGTACTGCAGCTCTTTCGGAGGAATCTGCTACTGCTATGATGATACGACAGGAAAAATATTGTGGACCTATGGTAACGGCGGCGAAGGAAACAGCACATTTGCTGGCTTGACTGTCTTTTACGGTAACTGGCCAACCATGATTCAATCGATTGCTAATGACGTAATATATCTTGCCACAGATGAGCATACAATGCCCAATCCATTCTACAAAGGATGCGTCTACACAGCCATCAACGCAAGCACAGGCGAAGAAATATGGAAACTCTCAGGATATTGCAGCGAATGGTCAACTCCTGGAAGTGCATGGGCTACAGCAGATGGCTACATAGCCTGCATGAACGGTCTAGACAATAATGTCTACAGCATAGGCAGAGGACCAAGCGCTACCACAGTTACAGCACCAAATATCGGCGTATCCTTTGGAACATCAATAGTACTTAAAGGCACAGTCATTGATACTTCACCTGGCACGAAACAAGACACGCAAGCCGCGCGCTTCCCCAACGGAGTTCCATGCGCTTCCGATAAGAGCATGACGGATTGGATGGGTTATGTCTATCAGCAAAAGCCTCTTCCAACCAACTTCACAGGGGTTGACGTGGTGATTGACGTGTTGGACTCTAACGGCAACTATCGCAATATTGGCACAGCAACCACCGATTCAAGTGGTACATATAGATTTACATGGACACCTGATATCCCAGGCGACTACATTGTCATTGCTTCATTCCAAGGCACAAATGGTTACTGGCCATCATATGCGGAAGAAGGTTTCACTGTGATGGAACAAGGGGCCACAGCATCACCTTACCCTGTAGTTAATTTGCCACCAACTGAAATGTACTTCGCCATAAGCACAATCGCAATAATCATCGCGATAGCCATAGCCACTTTACTGCTACTGAGAAAAAAGCCATAGAGTGAAACAGAATTTGACCCACATAATTCAATTCCCCCTTTTTTAGTCAAACTTAAAAAATGAGTTTTGCAATTCTCCGTGATGGCATTCGACTTGCCTAAAGTATAAATGTGTAATACGTGATAAAACGGTCTTGTCTAAACAACGTTAAAAAAGTTGAATACATTAGCTTACAACTGTGAGGGCTTGCTTGTGCCTAAAGCTTACTGGGGAGAAATAAAAGACCCTGTCCACGGCTACGTGTACATTACGGAAGCAGAAAAAAACATCATTGACTCTTATCCAGTGCAACGACTAAGACGGCTACGCCAGCTTGCAGGGTCAGAATACGTTTATCCAGGTGCCAACCACACGCGTTTTGAACACTGCGTTGGCGTCATGTACCTCGCAGGTAAAGTGCTGGAGAACCCAAACATCTCCAAAATAGTAAGTGACGAGGAAGTGGATGTTTGCAGAATTTCAGCCCTGCTCCACGATGTTGGTCATGGTCCTTTCTCGCATGTTTTTGAGCACTTACTAATTAGTGAATTGGAGAAGACGCATGAGGACATTACATCGTGGATTGTTGAGAAGAGCGAAGTCGGCGACAAACTCTCCAAGATGGGTTATAAGCCAGCGGAAGTCGCCAAACTCGCGGTTGGGAACCTTCACAAAAAAGACAGAGCCTTCTTAGACCAAATCATCAGCAGCGCCGTTGACGTTGACAAGCAAGACTTCATCGTCCGAGACACCTACCACACGGGCGCTGAATACGGCTTTATTGACGTGTTTAGACTAATCCATGCGCTTGACGTGTTAGGCGAAAACTTGGCAGTGGAACTCGGTGCGCTCTCAGCTTTAGAAGCCTTTATGATTGCGCGAATCGAATCGTTCAAAAGCATCTATTTCCACCGCGTCGGCAGGGCAGCGCAACTTATGCTGGCAACCGCCATGGAAAAAGCCAACAGCGAATTAGGCTTAACAGCGTTCAAGTCTCCTGAAGACTACTTAGCACTTGACGATTACACTGTTTGGTCCGCGCTTAAAAAATGTAAAGCCTCAAAGGGCATAATTGAAAACTTAGAGCGCCGTCGCATGCTCAAATGCGCTTATGAAAGAACGTTCTACCAGAAAGACACGATGATATCAAACATTTTCGGGCGCGAATCTTACAGGCGACAGATGCAAGTGGAAATCGCCAAAGACGCTGGGATACAACCTGAAGATGTAATCATTGATGTGCCAACCGTGCCCTCCGTGCCTTACCACCACGCTGTTCTTATGGAGTCGATGGAGATTCCAGTCTTCACCCGAACCCCAACGGGAGCAAAAACGCCCCAGCGCCTCAGCGAAATCTCAAAAATCTTCGAAACCCTCAAAGGCTTCATGAACATTCTCAGAGTTTACACTGACGAGGCTAACCGCACCAAAGTTGAAAAAGCAACAGCAAAAATCTTAGGCAAGATTCCGTCAGCTGCAAAAATCTCATTTTGAGGAATGTTGTTTCTTAAATACTAGTCCTTGCTTAAAAGAGATATTTGAGAAGTTGGGAAGGGAGTGGCTGTGTCAAAACCAAACCAGAATAACACTGAAGAAAAGAAAGTTATAAGCGTCAGAATTAAAGGAAAAAACGAACCAAAAGCCGAGCCATCAATTCTGTTTCCACCACAAGAAATCAAAAGATACGTCACCGAGTTTGTGGCTTCATGGATAAGAGGGGACATAATTATCCGTTTTCCAACCGCTGCTGAACTAGCCAAGAAAACCCCGTTGAGCATAGCGTTCCCAACTGACCCATCCGTTGACGCAGAACTAAAAATAAAAGAACACTACGTTGACCAATTATCCATAATAGCTGGAATAAAACCCTCCTCCGCCAGTGAGCAAGAAAAAGCAATCTCTGAAGTCTTCAAAATGCTCCTCATGTTCCGCTCCGCCAACCGCATAGAAGGAAAAATCATCTCAAACGACATAGAAAAACGAGTCCTAGAACTCGAAAAAACCGTCAAAACCCAGAGCAAACTCATCGACCAAATAACCGCTTTCTTGTTTAAGCCAAAACAACCCAAACCCCGCAAACGTGCAAAAACCTAAAAGCATGATTTCTGAAGGGTAAGGTTTATTCGAAGGAAATTGTATTCTGCATGTGCTTTCGGACAATAGCCGCTCCGGTAGTATAGTCCGGCCAAGTATACCGGCCTTTCGAGTCGGTGACCCGGGTCCAAATCCCGGCCGGAGCACTAAAACTAAATCTTTTGAAAAATTCAGGGCATGACAAGCTTTTTTTATTCAAACAAGGGTTAATAGGAGAGGTGAGTAAGCGGAGGTTTATGTTATGTTAAGTCAATCCAAAGAGTTGAAGCCACTGGCTAAATTGATTTCGCTGTCAGGGAAATCTGCTTTGATTACTGGTGCCGCTTCAGGCATCGGTAAGGCGATAGCATACAGGTTTGCGGAAGCAGGGGCAGATTTGGAGCTTGTTGATATTAACGAGGAAAAGCTCAAGGGTTCCTGTGAGGAGCTTTCAAAGTTTAATGTGAAAGTGAACGCTCACAAGGTTGATCTTTCTAATAAGGCAGAGATAGAGCAGTTGTGGACTAAACTGGAAGGAAAAGAACCAGACGTACTCGTTAATAACGCTGGTAGCTATCCCATGAAAGATTTTCTTGAGTTAGATGAAGAGTTTCTCCAGAAAGTAATGGACATCAACCTGAACTCGGCGTTATGGATGTGCCAAGGCATGATTAAAGCGCGAAAAAAGAAGGGAGGCAATATTATTAATATTGCTTCAGTTGAGGCAGTGTTGCCATTAAAAGAGGACCTTGTGCCTTACGGTTTGAGCAAAGTCGGCGTCATAATGCTTACGCGGTCTTTAGCTGCAGAGTACGGCAGGCATGGTTTTAGGATAAACGCGTTGGTGCCGGGAGGGGTCTTCACTCCTGGAACTAAGAGTTTAGTTAAAGAAGCTCTCAAATTTAATGTTGGCATTATCCAAACGGGTTTAGAGTATCGGCAAAGGTTGCCAATGGGAAGACTGGGGGAACCAGACGAAATCGCACGGATGGCGCTTGTGCTTGCATGCGACTTGTCAAGTTACGTACATGGGGCGCTGGTTGCCGTTGACGGCGGATTCCTTTCCGCCTAAACAAACCAAGACGCACACTAAATCACCAGTCAAACATGGGGTTTAGTGTGTGTTTTTTCAGGTGTTCCATGCATGCTCTCATAATGCCTATCGAATTGCGAGTGGGTTTTGAATGTTTTGCCGCATATTGGGCAAACGATTTTGCCTGCTTCTACCCCTCGCAGGGGCTCTTGAGAGGAGGACGGCGGCATTTTAGGCAGAATCGAGCGTGCTTTTGCTTTGTTGCTGTGAAACGGTTTTGGCTCCATAAAAATGGCACTTCAGAATAAAGCGTGTTTGCGCTTCTCTTAAACATATGTGATTGTGCCTTGGTTGTAACAAAAAAATGAGAAAAAGGAAAAATGAATGGTGGTTTAGGCTGGTAGCTGTTTTCCACAGTTAGGGCAGAAGGCTATGTTTGGTTGTGCGGGGGCACCGCAGTTAGGGCAGTAACGCTGCGCTTGTGTACCTTCTGTTGGCGGTGGAGGCGGTGGCGGTGCATAAGTGTAGGATTGTTGCCCAGAGGTTTTCATCGAGAAGAAGCCTATGGCGACGAATATCCAAGCGATGAATATCAAGATTCCACCGATGAAGATTATGGTTAATATGGCACCCCACCATAGTAGCGTACCTGCAGTTTCAAAGGAATGTTCGCCTGTTTTCTGTGCCAGCGTATTCAGCGTCATTCTTAGCCGTTTAGCAGCCATGATGTAGAATATGAAAGCAACCACTAGACCTGCAAAGAATCCGAGTAATCCCAAGCCTATTAAGAATATCGACACAATGCCAACTGCTAATATGCCGAAGGAGACTGCGAATGCGATGGCTGCAATTATATAATAGATGAAGCCTGTGAGTGCGTTGCTATACATTGCCGGGTCTTGGTAGTTGTTGGAGAATCCTTTGATCGCCATGAGCAATAGGATGACGCCAATTATGCTTAAGACACTCCCTGCCCAAGGAACTATCCCCAGTATCAGTAGTATTGAACCTATCATAGCCATTGTCTTGTTTGACTCTAAAGTGCTCATTTTAGAATATCCTCAACAAAAGTGCAGTTGCTTCGTAAATAAAAGCTTTTGCAAGCAAATTATCGGTTGACTGACTAAGGGCTGCCCCCTTTAAATAAAGGGAGGGGTCTATTGCAAAGCATCAGAGCAGTGCCTTTAACCTAACAGTAAATAAACACGCTCAACATTGAACCCTAAAGGGAACCGCAGTGACAAGCAACATTCAATCAGCTTACAGAGAACTCTTATCAAAAGCTAAAGACCTATTCGTGCTCTCGACAGTTCAAAGCATTATTCACTGGGACATGGAAACCTACATGCCGCCAAACGCTGTGGAGCAGCGAAGTCAACAACTCGCATTACTCAGCCGCATAGGGCACAAGCTTGCCACCGACCCACAGATAGAAAAACTCGTAAACACAATCCAAACAAGCCCAGACTATCAAGCACTTGGGCAAGTGGAAAAACGAAACATTTACCTCATCCGAAAAAGCTACCGAGAACAAACTGCTCTGCCAGAAAAACTCGTTTCAGACCTTGCCATGCAAGAAGCAGTAACAGTTAACACTTGGAAGAAGGCTAAAGCACAAAAAGACTTTGGCTTATTCAAGGCTGATTTGGAAAAACTTTTAGGCTTAAGTAAGCAAGCGGCAGGAATCCTCATGAAAGTTAAAGAAACCAAGACACCCTATGAAGCGTTGATTGATAATTTTGAGCCAAAAATGTCAGCCCAAACCATCACAGAAACCTTTACCAAACTTTTGGATGGCTTAAAGCCCCTCATAGCAAAGATTGAAAACTGCCAAAACAAACCATCCGCTAATGTTCTCAACCAGCGTGTGCCAGTAGAGAACCAACGAATAATTGCGCAACTCATCACTCAAACGCTCGGCTATGATACAGCTTCACCGCAAGCCTGTGGAAGAGTGGATGAAACAGAACATCCCTTCACCACAGGATGCTACAATGATGTCCGCATAACCACCCATTACTACCCCCACAACTACGCCAGCTCAATCTTCTCCGTACTCCACGAAACAGGCCACGCAATCTATGAACGAAACCTCAAACCAGAATGGAAATACCAACCAGTCGGCGCTACATGCTCCTTTGGTATACACGAATCACAATCAAGATTTTACGAGAACATAATTGGGCGCTCCGACGAGTTCTGGACAAGTTTCCTGCCCCAAGTAAAACTGGTAGCACCAAGCCTCTCAAACCTTGAACTAGACACTTTCATACGCGCCATAAACAGGGTTGAAAGGTCAAAGATTCGTATCGAAGCCGACGAAGTAACCTACAGCCTCCACATCATTATCCGTTTCGAGATTGAAAGAGACCTCTTCGCCGACAAAATCACAATCAACGAGCTCCCAGAGGTCTGGAACCAGAAATATGCTGAATACCTTGGCGTAAAAGTGGAGAACGACTCGGAAGGCGTAATGCAAGACACACATTGGGCAAGCGGACTGTACGGCTATTTTCCGAGCTATGCGCTGGGCAACATATACAGCGGTCAAATAGTAGCCTCCATAACAAGCGCAACGCCCGATTGGCGCCGCGAGCTCGCAAAAGGAAACCTAAAACCCGTAAACGATTGGCTAAAAGAGAACATCCACAGCAAAGGAAACCTCTACGACCCAGAAGAACTAATCAAAATAGCGACAGACTGCAAGTTGAACTCAGAACAGTACCTGCAATACCTAAACGAGAAATACGGCGAACTTTACGGATTTTGAACAGGCGGCTTCTTAATTAATTCCTTGTAGAGGTACAGTATAAGATAGACTGCGATTGAACCTATGAAAAGGTAAACACCAGCATAACCAATGATTGCGTTATACGTGTTGGCACCAACCAAAAACAGCACAAACCCTATGATGAATACGCCAAGCAGCGTCCACTCAATCCAAGACATATAGTTCCCTCGCCGAATTAGGCATTCAATACAACGTTAACATATAAAGATTTACCGATGATACCCGACATTTAACTCCGCGCCTCAAAAGAAAAAACAGAAAAGAGCAACTTAGCGCTAAAGTTCCATTCCACCATTACGATATTTTCTATTGCATCCGACATTCTTATATACAAGTTACGCTAAAAAAACGACTGGAGAAAAACAAATGTCGGGAACAGAAGTAAAAAAGCCAGAAACAAAAGAAGAATTTATAAAAATACTCCTTGAAGCAGCAAAAAAAGAGGTTGGTTCTAAAGGAAAGCCGACAAAACCGACAATTATCGGAACTGCAAAGGAAATGAACATTCATAGAGATACACTTTATACATGGTTAAAGGACTTTAATGTCGATTTCAAAGAGATTGTTGACCGTATGCCGACAGTCGTTGCAGATGAAACTAGGGAAGAAACGGGAAGCGTATACTTGATTGGCGAATCACTGGTTGGTGAAGGAAACGAAGTTGCACACGTTGACCTCATGATAGGCGACAAAAACGGTCCAGTTGGATTAGCATTCGCTAACGGCATGACAAACCTATCTGCAGGACACACACCACTGCTGGCAGTTATTCGACCAAACCTGCCGCCAAAGCCACACACGCTCATAGTTCCAAAAGTCACCGTGAAGAATATGGAGGATACTGGAAAGATTTTCGGTCCAGCCCAAGCGGCAGTTGCAAAAGCCATCGCTGACTCAGCAGAAGAAGGCATCATCCCACAAGACAAGCTCGACGAGTGGGTAATCATATGCAGTGTGTTCATTCACCCACAAGCATCTGATTACCGCAAAATCTATCAGTACAATTATGGCGCAACAAAAATGGCGCTGCAACGCGCGTTAAAGAAGTATCCATCACTAGACAAGATAATCTATGACAAAGACCGCGCAAAGCACCCAATCATGGGCTTCAAAGTTCCACGCCTATGGAGACCACCATACCTGCAAATTGCGCTGGATGCACCCTCACTTGAAAGCGCAAAGAAAGTTCTTGAACAACTGCCGGGCAGCGACAGAATCATCATTGAAGTAGGAACGCCACTCATAAAACGTTACGGCACAAGAGTAATCAGTGACCTACGGCAAGTAGCCAAAGACAAATTCATCATAGCAGACCTCAAAACCTTAGACGTAGGCAAAGTCGAGGCAGACATCGCCTACGAAGACACTGCAGACGCTGTTGTCGCAGCTGGATTAGCCCCACCTGAAACCCTTGACGCATTCGTGCATGAAGCCAAACGATTGGGAATATACGCCATCATAGACATGCTCAACGTTGAAGACGTACTTGGAAAACTTAAAGCGCTCAAAAACTTCCCAGACGTAATCATCCTGCACCGCGGTATTGACCAAGAAAGCGGCAGAACCTGCGGACTAGAACGCATAAAGATGATTCGGGACATGTTCTGTGACAAAAAGTTCCTAATCGCAGTCGCAGGCGGCATTGTACCAGAAACAGCCAAAGAAGCCCTAGAGCTTGGCGCAGACATACTGGTCGTAGGACGCTACGTAACACAGTCCAAAGACATTGAGCGCGCAGTAAGAGACTACCTTGAACTAACACCGAGCATGCGCGAAGACATCGACCTGTTTAGAGTCCACACAGAATAAACCAACTGAGCGGAAAACCGCTCCAACCTTTTCCTTTTTTCTTATGTTGAACGTTTTAGTGTTAGGAAAGCAAAAAGGAACGTTAACGCCGCAATCAGAAACGTAGGCAAATAATTCAGGTTATCAGCCAAAAATGGACCAAGAAATGAACCGACTCCTGCGCCTAAGCCGACGAGTCCGTCGAATAAGCCGCTTTTGCCCTCGGGTATGAGTTCCATTGAGAGAGAAAGCATCATGATATAGTACATGCCGTACGCGAAGCCCATGCAAACCAAGACAACACCCGTTACCAGTGTCGGTGAGAAGGCAAATTGGATGGCGCCAACCAAGAGGAAGATTAAGAGACTGCGGAAAAGTACAAATCGCGGCATCTGGCGTCTGATTTCCATGTTTCTGGCTTGGCGGCTAATCAAGAAGTATCCTGTGGTTGCTCCAATCGAGCTGAGCATGTAGGCAACGTAGACCATGCTTGGGGATAATTGTAAGCCTTGGTTTAGGAAAATAGGCAGAGGCGTGAAGAATATGCTTGTAGCAAGAGAAAACAGCACGATGGCGAAAGCAAACCCCAAAAAGTTATCCTTCTTGAACGAACCGTCCCACCGTAACCCATCCATAAGCTTGGTTGAGGCTTGCACACCCCGCCAAGTGTAATCGATTTTTCGTTCTATGCCGACTAGTCGGCGTTCAAAAATAATCAAGGGGTCAGCAACCAGCGCTACCGATAGTATGAAAGCTACCAAGCTTAAGGCGCTGCACAGGTACAGTGTGTAATTTGCCAAGACGCCAAAGCTCAGCGTGGACGCGAAAGCGAATAACCCGATGACTAACCCGACGACAAAGCCGATTTCAGTGAAGCCTTCGTAGATGCCGTAGGATTTTTCCCATTCATCACGGCTATAGTGCTCGGCTATGAGAACGTTTTTTGGTGCCTCATGCGCTACGTGGAGCACTTGCATGACCACGTAGAGGACGACGAAGAGGATGATGTTTTGTGCAAACGGCAAAGTCATAAGAAAGAGTATGACTGCTGAGGAAAGAAACGATAGTAAGATGAAGGCTTTGTAGTGACGTGTGGTGTCGCAGAGGTATCCCCAAAGGAAAGAGGCGGGGATGGAGCAGAAAATGGCTGCTGAAGTCATAATGCCCAGCGCGACTAGTGGTCCGCCAAGAACGCTTGTGTCGTTGAAGGCGACCAGGTATAGGGGTATGAAGACGCTTAACAGTCCGAATGCTATTTCGTGAAAGAAGAAACCTAGCCGCCACATAGCCAAATGACGACTTAAAGGTAAAATTAAAACCTTTAGCTATGATGCCTAAACTTTGCTTAAGTGTTGCTTAATGCCGAATTCTTCATAAATCCTTAAATGTTAGTTGCTCAACTTCTTACTGCGCTGGAGAATACACTAATGGCAAAGTTTAAGATAATAGTTTCCGACCCGCAAGATGGAAAATCCAAAGTCGTCGAAATAGAAGATGCACGTGCAGCACCGCTCATCGGAAGAAAAATCGGTGAAACAGTAGACGGCTCAATAGTAGACCTACCAGCCCACAAAGTGCAAATTATGGGCGGCTCAGACAGAGACGGCGTCCCCATGAGAGGCAATGTACACGGCGGAGTAAGACGCCAAGTCGTCTTAAGCGGCGGAACAGGTTTTAACCCCAACAGAAAGGGCGAGAGGAAACGCAAAACAGTTCGCGGAAGCGTCATAACTGACGAAATCGTTCAAATCAACATGAAAATTGTTGAAAGGCCAGCAAAAGCCCCAGAAGCAAAGGCACAGTAGCCAGCGAAAGCGTGTACTTTAGTATAGTGCATGCTTAAACCTTATAAACTCCCATAATTAATTCATCCTTTACTTATCACATTTATTGGAAAGAAGAATAACATGAGTAGCGCCAAGAAAGCCTTGCCTAAGCAGCCTGAAGTCAACATCGGCACCATAGGTCACGTGGACCACGGAAAAACCACCCTTGTCCAAGCATTAACAGGCACTTGGGCTTCCAGACACAGTGAAGAACTCAAACGAGGCATCACCATAAAACTCGGATACGCAGACATGCCCATCTACAAATGCCCAAAATGCGAGCCGCCAAAAAACTACACCATTAAACCCCACTGCGAAGCCTGCAACTCCAAAGCAGAATTCGTCCGAGCCATAAGCTTTGTCGATGCGCCTGGTCACGAAGCTTTGATGGCAACAATGCTCTCAGGCGCAGCAATCATGGACGGCGCAATTCTTGTTATCGCGGCTGATGAACCATGTCCACAGCCCCAGACGCGAGAGCACTTGGCTGCTGCTGAAGTCAGCGGCATAAAAAACATGATTATTGTTCAAAACAAGATTGACATCGTGGACCAGAAACGGGCGCTGGAGAGCTACAAGGAGATTAAGAAGTTTGTTAAAGGCACAGTAGCTGAGAACGCGCCGATTATCCCGATTTCAGCGCAACGGCAAATAAACATTGATGTACTCCTCGACGCGATTCAAACCATAATTCCCACGCCTGAACGAGACCCCACACAACCGCCATTGATGTACATCGTACGTTCTTTTGACGTTAACAAGCCTGGAACAACAATAGAGGATTTAGAAGGCGGCATCATAGGCGGAACCATAGCGCAGGGCAAGTTCGCGGTTGGCGAAGAAATTGAAATCCGCCCAGGAATTATGGCGGAGCGAGAGGGCAAAACCGTTTATGACCCACTAATCAGCGAGATAGTAAGCCTGCATGCGGGTGAAAAAAGCGTCAAGGAAGCCACCTGCGGAGGGCTTGTGGGCGTTGGTACTTTGCTTGACCCATCGTATTCGAAGGCTGATGGATTAACAGGAAGCATCGCTGGAAAAACAGGCATGCTCCCTCCGACACTGACTGAACTTACGTTGGAAACGCATGTTTTGGAGCGAGTAGTGGGAACAAAGGAGCTTTTGAAAGTCGAGAAAATCAACCCTGACGAAACCTTGTTGCTTCATGTTGGTGCTGCTGTGAACGTTGGCAAAGTAGTCCATATCAAACAGAACGTCATAAAAGTAAAGTTGACTCGCCCAATTTGTGCACTGCCAAACTCGAGGGTTGCGATAAGCCGCAAAATCACTGCCCGCTGGAGACTAATCGGCTACGGACTAATCGTAAAGTAGCCTTAATCTTTTACCATACCCTGTTTTTTGAGGAAATCATGCGCTTTCTGAAGCACATCTCGGGCGTTTTTAAAGGTTAATTTCGCCATAGCCTGCTTGTAATCCAGCCAAATGTAGCCTACATGCTCAAAAGATATCTCAACTTTGTCAGTGTGTGACTCCATAAGGAAGAAAACGACTTCTTTATTCACGGTTAATCCCTGTCGTCTATAAAAATAAGAAATAGTTTCCTTAAACCCCTCGACAAATTCCGCGTCAGTTATGCTTGTTTCTTCTCGTAGTTCGCGAATAACCGTTTGTTTTTCAGCTTCGTTTGGTTCAACATTGCCTTTCACGAAGTCCCAATGACCCGCCGCATAGTTAAGTAGAAGATATTTGGTGGTGTCGCCTTGTCTCAAAAAAATAATTGCACCAGAGGATTTTTCGCGTAGCATTTTATTTTTTTCACCGTTAATTGCTCCAATTCATGAACTCTTGATATTTAAAGTAATGCCAAAATCCAGCAACCTTGCGGCAAAACCTTAAAATCCCCCAAAACAACGTTAAGCATTCAGGAGCCAAGACAAGTGACGGCTTCAGCAAAAAGAGCAGGAATTCTAAAGGTTATTTTGGACTCTAACGCGTTTTTTGTCCCGTTAGAATTCAAGATCGACATTTTTGAGGGGCTCAAACGGTTACTTAACAGGAATGTTGAGTTTGTTTTGCTCTCGCCTATTAAACAAGAGCTTGAGTTGCTTGCAGGCGGTGATTCACCGAAGATTCGCAAGGAAGCACTTTTTGCGTTGCGGCTTGCGGAGAAATGCAAGTATGTTGTGGTTGAAGACAGCGAAAAAGCAACTACTGACGATGTTATTGTTAGAGTTGCTAAAAGCTGGGATTCTCCAGTGTTTACGAACGATAGAGCCTTAAGGAAGAGGCTAAGAGATATAAGTGTGCCAGTGATTTATGTGAGGCAAAAATCGCGTCTAGACATTGACGGGTTGATATCGTAGATGTTCAAACTAATTACTCTTCAAGATACTATTCGCATTCCGCCCGAAACGTTCGGCAACCCACTTGAGAAAGTTGGGCGAGACCAAGTGAAACATAAGTATGAGGGCGTTGTGGATGAAGAATTAGGTTACGTTATAGCCGTTACAGGTATAGAAGTAAGTCCCATCGGCAAAATAATCCCCGGCGACGGCGCCACCTACCACAAAGTAACGTTTTCTCTCTTGACATTCTACCCTATAATTCAAGAAGTCGTAGAAGGCGATGTGGTTGAAATTGCAGATTTCGGCGCTTTTGTCCGAATCGGGCCAATTGATGCGCTACTTCATGTTTCCCAGCTTATGGATGATTACATTTCCTATGACGAAAAGCAAGGCGTTCTGCTGGGGAAAGAAAGCAAGAGGAAACTTACTTCAGGCGACCAAGTTCGTGTCAGAATAACCGCTGTTTCTCTGGGCAGAGCGGGTAGTTCAGGAAAAATCGGCGTCACCGCTAGACAGCCATTTCTCGGCAAGCTAGAATGGTTAAAGCTTGACCAAGAAAAGGAAGCAGTCGAGAAGAAACCTGCTGAGGCGAAAGAAAAAGCAGCCTAAAGGAGAGGGGTAAAAAACAATGAGTGAAAAAGCATGCAGTAACTGTCATTTCATAACAAAAGAGAACATCTGTCCTAAGTGCAAATCAACAAGCTTTAGCGAAGACTACAGCGGCTTAGTAGTCATGTTTGACCCTGAGCACTCAGCTATCGCAAAAGCAATGAACATAAAAGAGAAAGGCCGTTACGCACTGAAAGTTCGTTAATTGCACGGTTAACTTCTTAACGTACCGTGCTCTTCTTTTATTGGTTGAACAAGATGACTGTAGAATATCGGGTTACTCCTGAACTTCGCACGAAATTCAAAGAACCATTTGGCGTTCTAATTAAAGGTGAACCCGCCGAAACAATAAGCGCAGTAAAAGAGCTGATTGAGAGGGAAAAGCCCTCAAGATTGATTTCAGTTGGCGATGTAGTCTCACACAATTTACATGAAAGCAACGTTCACCCGCAACTTACCATCATTGATAACAAGTATCTTAGAAAACAAACAGCCCAGCAAGAAGCGCCTGTGGAAAAAACCGTTTATGTAAGTAATCCGCAAGGAACAATAACGCAGGAAGCAATCGATGCCATCAAGAAAGCCTTAGACAAAAACGAGCACACACACATAGTTGTTGATGGAGAGGAAGATTTGCTGGTTCTTATTGCGGTTTTGCATGCTCCAGAAAACGCATTTGTGCTTTACGGTCAGCCTTATTCGGGCATTGTGCTTGTTAAAGGGACTTTAGAGAAGAAAGCTCAAGTGAGCGAGTTTCTAAATGTTATGAAAGCTTCGAAAAGCTAAATAAGAAGAATACTGTATGAAGTTACGCCTCAAGTGAACATTAATGCAAGTCAAAATAGATTCAACCAAGGACAACCCACTTCTAAAACGGAGAGAAGTAGGCTTCACTATCATTCAGGGTGCAAAAGAGAAAACTCCCGAAAGGCTAGAAGTAAAGAAAGCTCTAGCTGTTGAACTTAAAATTGGCGAGGATGTCATTTTCGTCAAAAAGATGAACACTAAAACAGGAACTAACATCACAAAGGGGATTGCTAATGTATATCAAACCGTTGAGCAAGCAAAGGCAATAGAACCGATATACATTCAAAAACGCAATACTCCACCTGAAAAACCTAAAGAGGAGAATGCATAATGTCCAAAAAACCAGCAGAACCAGTAGCGGTAGCGGCTCCAGCAACACCAGCACCAGTTGCAAAAGCTGAAAAAGGAAAGCATCCGAAGAAACATAAAGACGAAAAAGGAGTCCACGCAATGTACAAAGCAGAAGGCGACAAAGTCACCAGAACACGCCCAACATGTGAGCGTTGCGGGCCTGGATACTTTATGGCAGACCACCATAACAGGTACACTTGTGGTCACTGCGGCTTTACACGCTACAAGCAAAAATAAACACTTTTAAATCTCCCTTAGTACGATTACGTTCTGATGATTCGTAATGCTTAGAGTAAACGTGATAATTAACAGCATTTCTGCCGAACGTTTTTGGGATATTCGAAAGCCTGTTCCGCCTATTCAGATAAACACTAACATCAATGTTGTAGGTATGGAAAAGAAGCCTGATGAATCCTTGGAAGTTCCTTTTGTTTTATCAATCGCTTATAACCCCTCCATTGCCCAGATAAGCTTGAAGGGCAACGCTCTTGTAAACGGTGAAAAAGCAGAGGTTGATAAAGTTCTTAGCGATTATGAGCAAAAGAAGCCGCCAGCACAAATAATTATCCAATCAATATCTAACGTTGTCTTCATCGAGTCAGTGCTTATATCGAGAACGCTGAATATTCCGCCGCCAATTCCGTTACCGCAAATTCCTGAAGCAGGAAAACCGCCAAGCCAAAAACCAGCAGGACGAGACTACAGCGCTTAGAGAAGCTATTTAATAGGATAGCAAAAAAATATAGCGATGTTGAAGTATAGTAATTAATCGATGCTGATGAGGAAAAGAGTAAAAGTAGCCTGTATATTGCTTCTACTTTTAGCAAGTTTGTTTAGCTTGAATCTGGTAACTGCAAACCCGGTCCCTTATCCAACTGAACCCAGCCAAGAATTCCCTGTTCTCGATATAAAGTCACCAAAAAGTGGGGAAGTCTATACAGTTACCGATGTAGATCTAAATTTTACTGTTACTAAGCCAGAATCGTGGGATCGCTATTGGATGGGATTACCTGTTATAGGTTCTTATTCTGTTGGCGTATATTTGGATGGAGAGCGGATTCAATGGTTTGTTGATCCACAGCGTTCGGGGTTTCCATCTGATACTTTCTCAATAAATTTAAATGGACTAACGAGAGGCAGTCACAGAGCAGAAATAGTGATTGACGCGTTCGCGTTTTATGACGACCCTAACGCTACAAGGGGGGATTATCTCCAGAATTTTAACAATATCTCAAAAACAATATTCTTTATGGTAAACGCAGACCCACCCACGCCATCGCCTTCTATGGAACCAACAACAGAAGCAGAGCTTTTTTCAACAACGATAGTTATTGCTACTTCAGTGCCAGTAGCTGTTATTGCCATAGGGTTACTATTCTACTCTAAATGGCGCTTAAAGAAATCCCTTAAACCTCCTATTTATGGCATAAACAATTCTTAACCTAAGACAGTCAGCGCTAAAACCAAAGTTCAGCCCTTTATAGGGAGGGGGCACAGCAACGCAACAAAAGAAAAGAGTGGGTTAGATTTTTTTGGTTTTGGTTGCGGTTTCCAGAGCAACTACGCCTGGAAGCTTTTTACCCATCAAAAACTCAATCAGTGCTCCGCCAGCAGTGCTAATGTATCCAATTTTTTTGGATAAGCCGTATTCTTGAATTGCTGCGATGGTGTTTCCGCCGCCTGCAAGACTGAACCCTTTGGAGTTGGCGATGGCTTCGAACACTTTTTTAGTGCCGTAGTTGAATTCCTTGTTTTCGTAAACGCCCATTGGTCCGCTGACAACAATGGATTTTGCACTGGCAATCAACTTCGCATACTGGTCAACAGTTTTTGCGCCGATGTCAAATATTGAATACTCAGTGGGCAACTTGCTGACAGGGATTTCTTTGCGTTTGCCGTTCATGTCAAGGGCGACATCCACTGGAACAACAACCTTGTCACCGTACTGCTCCATCAATGCTTTGATGCCTGGAATCAAACCTGTTAGCTCTTTTTTCGCCAAGAAGTCCAAGTTTTTCTTGCCTAAATCTACGCCTTTTGCCGCTAAGAACAACTGCGATGTAACGCCGCCAACGACCACGTAATCTGCGATGCCATTCCCAAGAACATATTTGCTAATTTCTAGCGAATCGTCAGCTTTAGCTCCACCCATAACGTAAACAGATGGCTTCTCAGGCTTCTCCAACGCTTTGCTGAGTGATTTTAGTTCGCGTTCCATGATGCGTCCAGCGGCAGACGGCAAAACCGCGGTGAAACCAACCATTGAAACGTGTCCACGGTGTGCTGCGGCGAAAGCATCGTTAACGAACAAGTCAGCTAGAGGCGCAAGATTCTGCACCAGCTCCGTCTTTGAATGGTCTTCAGGTGTTCCGCTCTTAGTTTCCTTATCCCAACTGCGCACGTTTTCCAAAACAAGGATTTCCCCGCCTTTTAGGGCTTTGATGGCGGCTTTGGCTTTATCACCGAAAACATCATCAACGTACTTCACTGGGCACTTGAGAATCTTCTGCAATATTGCAGCGTGCTCTTTTAGCGGCGTGTAGTCAGGGTCCCCTTTTCTGCCCTGATGCGCCAAGACCACGGTTTTTGCGCCTTTTTCCGCAAGTTCTTTCAGCGTTGATTCAGCATGGGCTCGAATGCGCACGTCACTTGTTACTTTTTTTGTTGCTGGATCAATTTCGGAGTTAAAGTCCACTCGTACTAGAACCACTTTATTTTTTACGTCAAAATCGTCTAAAGTCTTATACTTCGCCATTTTCTCTCATCCTTCAATTAATTTTATAGCATAAAAAGAAAAAGATAGGAAGAATTTAAGCTTACTTGCACGTTTGCTTAAAGCTTCGCTTTCTTGCCAATCATTTCGATGAATTCAACCATGCGGTTGCTAAAGCCCCACTCGTTATCGTACCATGCGAAGACTTTAACGAAGTTGCTCTTCTCACCTAAAACCATGGTCAACTGTGCATCGAAAACGGCTGAATATGTGCTGTGTAATACGTCGCTTGAAACGATTGGGTCCTCAGTATATTGCAGGATGCCTTTGAGTTCGCCTTCAGCGGCTTTCTTCATGGCAGCGTTGATTTCATCTTTAGTGACTTCCTTGCCTAAAACTGCGGTTAAGTCAACGATTGAAACGTCAGCTGTGGGAACACGCAGGGAGTAACCGTTCATTTTACCTGTGCAGCTTGGCAGAACCAGCCCGATGGCTTTTGCTGCGCCTGTGCTGGTTGGGATGATGTTTAGGGCTGCTGCACGTGCTCTGCGGGCGTCTTTGTGGACGAGGTCTTGGATGCGTTGGTCGTTGGTGTAGCTGTGGCAGGTTGTCATTAAGGCTTTTTCTAGACCGAAGTTGTCGGCGAGGACTTTGCTGACTGGAGCTAGGCAGTTGGTTGTGCAACTGGCATTTGAGAGAATGTTGTGTTTCTCAGGGTCATAGTTTTTGTCGTTGACGCCTAAAACAAAGGTTGCATCAGGATTTTCTGCTGGTGCGCTGATGAGTACTTTTTTGGCTCCTGCTTGGAAGTGTTTGCTTGCTCCTTCACGGTTAGTGAAGAGACCTGTAGATTCTACAGCTAGATAGACTCCTAGCTCTTTCCATGGAAGTGTCGCTGGGTCTTTTGTGCTGAGAACTTTAAGAGTTTTTCCATTGACAATTAGGTCGTTGCCTTGGACTTCGACGGTTCCTGGGAAGCGCCCGTGGACTGAATCGTATTTCAGTAGGTGCGCGTTTGTTTTTGCGTCGGCGAGGTCGTTGATGGCCACAAAGTCGATGTTTGCGTTGCGTTCGAGGGCTGCGCGGTAGAGAAGTCTTCCGATTCTTCCGAATCCGTTAATTCCAACTTTTATCGCCATTAAATATCACCATTTTTGGTGTGTCTGTACAAGGGATACTGACTTAATAGTTTTTCCGACAAAAATAGCGAGCATATAAGTATATTTAAGCGTTAATTTGCTTGAGTATTTTTGCGCTGGTCTTGCTTTCTAACCCTATACAGCAACACAACAAGGGAAACAATCATCACCACGACTATAACAGCGATAATACCTACGACAAAGGCTAATGGGAAACCCACAAAGTTTGCTTCTCTTTCTGCTGTTGCAGTTTCACCCATAGAATTAAACGCCACAACCTTAATCATACGCAAACCAAGCTCGTAGTTGTTGGTATCAAACTGCCAACTAAACGGTGCAGACGTATCATTTAATTGCAGAGCATCATCGAGGTAAAATTCAAGGTAAACAACATCCTCGGAAACATTCGTGTTGATAGTCCAAAGACCGTTGATGTCGTTGCCCATGCCGTAACCGTTGTCCTTGTAGAAACTCAAACTCAACGAAGGAGTAGCATGCGCAACAGAAAAACAAGACAGCATCAATGCAAAGGAAATCAGGAAGAGACAAACTGACTTTTTGCTCTTAGGAGCCAATGCTAACACCTGCCTCAACCTACTAGCTTCTGCTATATAAAAACAAATTCCAAATCTGCTTTTTGGGCATCGCATATTTGCCGCCTAAGCCTTCGCCAACCTAGCGCCTATATAATAGGGGGCTATAGAAAAAAAACACGCGTGAACCAGTTCATTGTTCTTTCGATTGAAGCCAATTAGCAAGATAAACTTGGTTCGTGTTGCCGACTTTTTCTAGGGAAACCACGCCTCTTTCTGCTAAGCGCGCGATGATTCGGTGAGTTTTAAGCCGACTCAAACCCGTTTCACTTCGAATATACTTTTGCAAATACTTCCCATCATGAGCATTCAAGACATCGACAACTTTCCGCTCATCAACAGTCAGGGTTTTAGAAACAGACTCAAACGCAGACACACCCGAACCCAACTTATCAGAAACCACCGCAGGCGAAACAACACCAACCTTGATTTGAGGATACAAAAGATAATACCCCAAACCAACCAGCCCAATCACTGTCACAGCAATCAGCACCGCAAAGGTAACACCAAAATAAGGCAACATCGAATCAGTCGAATTCGCCACATTACCGTTCTGCCCCATCATTCCACTGCTACCCCACATGCGATGCATCCAGTCACTAGAACCTTGCGTTACCGAATTAGAGGCAAAAACCACAAAACCAACCGCAGTTAACGTCACCAACGCCGCAAGGGAAACAATCACTATGACAAGAAACACACTAACTCTTTTCATGTTATATCTAAAAAAGACTTATCCAAACACAGATTTAAGGATTCTTCCACAAAACAAACTTTTCCTCAATAAAATAACGCAACCAAAAAAACAAAAAGTAAATTGGTGGCGAGATGACCGCCAAAAAAAGGCAATCAATCATGTTACCGCTTATTCCACTTGCGTTGGCACATACCTTGAAAGATAACCTTTCGCAATCTTTGGGTTTCTAGGCTTCCAAGCCGCCAACCGCTTTTTCAGTTCCTGCTCAGACAACTCAACTCTCAAAACGCGATTGGGAATATCAATAGTTATCAAGTCGCCATTTTTGAGGGCGGCAATTGGACCACCAACAAACGCTTCAGGAGCAACATGTCCAATGCAAGGTCCACGAGTCGCACCCGAAAACCTGCCATCCGTAATCAAAGCCACACTCTCGCTAAGACCCATACCAGCAATCGTCGCAGTCGGAATAAGCATCTCAGGCATACCAGGTCCACCTCTTGGACCCTCATAACGAATAACCACAACGTCACCAGCTTTCACATCACGCCGCTTCATGGCTTCCTCAGCTTCATGCTCAGAATCATACACTTTAGCGGGACCCTGATGCTTCATCATTTTAGGCGAAACAGCTGCCATCTTGACAACTGCGCCTTGCGGTGCCAAGTTGCCTCGTAAAATGGCTATGCCGCCTTCCTTGTGCACGGGATTGTCTAGCGGACGAATAACTTCGGTGTTAATGACTTTGGCGTCCTTGACGTTTTCGCCGACTGTTTTACCTGTTACTGTTAGTGCGTCATAGTGTATGAACGGTTTTAGTTCTTTGATGAGCGCTGGCAGTCCTCCTGCAGTGTGTAGGTCTTCCATGTCGTAGACGCCGCTTGGAATCATGCTGCAGAGGTGTGGGACTTTTTTGCCGATGTCGTCGTAGTTTGTTAGGCTCAGTTTTGCGCCTGCTTCTGCAGCGATGGCTGAAAGGTGCAGGACGGTGTTTGTGGAGCCTCCTAGTGCCATGTCAACTGCGGCAGCGTTGTCAAAGGCGTTTTGAGTCATAATCTGCGAAGGTTTAATGTCTTTTTGGACGAGTTCTACGATTTTTTCTCCTGACTCTTTGGCGATTCTTTGTTTTTGGGCTCCGTTTGCTAGTGCGGTTGCACAATAAGGCAGTGACATGCCGAGTGCTTCGGTAACGCATGCCATGGTGTTAGCGGTGAACATGCCGTTGCAGCTGCCGCATCCTGGGCAAGCCACATCTTCAAGAATCGCTGATTCTTCGGCGGTCATTTTTCCTGCGAATACTTTTCCGACAGCCTCAAAAACGTTGTTAACCCCGACTTTTCTGCCTTCCAGAATGCCTGATGCCATTGGTCCTCCCGTGACGAATACGGCTGGAATGTCGAGGCGTGCGGCTGCCATGAGCATGCCGGGAACGATTTTGTCGCAACTTGAGAGAAGGACGATGCCGTCGAGGCGGTGTGCTTGTGCCATGATTTCGACGCTGTCGGCGATTAGTTCGCGACTTGGCAAAGAATAGCGCATGCCTTGGTGCCCCATAGCGATGCCGTCACATACAGCTATAGTGTTGAATTCGAAGGGTGTTGCGCCTGCCGCTGTGATGCCTGCTTTTACGGCTTCGCCCAATGCGCGGAGGTGTGTGTGTCCGGGGACGATGTTTGTGTAGCTGTTTGCTATGCCGATGAATGGTTTAGAAATATCTTGGTCTGTTAGTCCTAGGCTTTTTAGGAGGGCTCTGTGTGGTGCCCGTTCGGTTCCAAGTTTAATTTCGTTGCTTCTCATTTTGTTTGTGCCTTCTGTGTGTTAGTTTGCTTGTTGATTGTATTAGTTGGGGTTGCTGTTAAGTTTTGTGCGGCAAATATGTACGTGCGTACCTGCAAATGGCAAATGGGTTATCAGAAACAAAATTCTAATATTAACCAATGCAAATTCACTAATCAACCCCAAAAAACTGGGTGTATGCAGAGGGCCGGTCGTCTAGCTTGGTTAGGACATTGGCTTTACGAGCCAAAGGTCGCCGGTTCAAGTCCGGCTCGGCCCACCATTGTTTCGGTTTTTTTCTAGTAGTAGAAGAAAGTGGCTCCCTTACTCATCATCTACCAGTGGACTTGTCTAGGCGTTGCTTTTTTGTGTCTGCGTCTGGTTTGGGTTGCTGTTTGGTTGTGGAGGTGCACAAGCAGTATTGGGCAAATATGGTTGTTAATATGGCTGTTGTGTCCCTGTTTTATTGCTGTTTTGTCCTTTGTGCCCGTTATGGTTTTATACACTGTCAGCATACAAAACAAAAGAAGAGAGAAAAAACTATGTCCGATACTGGTGTAACCGTCAAGAAAAACCAAGACTTCAACGAATGGTACGTTGAAGTAGTTTTGAAAGCTGGACTTGCTGATTACGCGCCCGTTAAAGGTTGCATGATTATCCGCGAGGACGCTTATGCGGTTTGGGAGAAAATTCAAGAAATCCTCAACTGCAAAATTAGAGCCACAGGACACCGCAACGTGTATTTTCCGTTGTTCATCCCTGAAGCGTTCCTCAAAAAAGAAGCCGAACACTTCGAAGGCTTCACTCCCGAGGTCGCTTGGATAACGCAGGGCGGAGACACGCCGCTTGAGGAGAAGCTTGCGATTAGGCCGACAAGCGAGACTATAATGTATGATACGTTTAGCAAGTGGATACGCAGTTGGCGCGATTTGCCCATCAAAATTAACCAGTGGTGCAACATTGTGCGGTGGGAAACCAAAGCCACCAAGCTGTTCTTGCGCACACGAGAGTTTCTCTGGCAGGAAGGGCACACCGCACACGCCAGCAGTGAAGAAGCTGAAGCTGAGGTCATGTACGCGCTAAACGAGTACAAAGACTTAATGGAAAATTACCTTGCCATCCCCGTCCTAATTGGCGTGAAGAGTGATAGCGAAAAGTTTGCAGGAGCACTCTACACAACCGCGCTGGAAGCCATCATGCCTGACGGGAAGGCGTTGCAGATGGGAACCAGCCACAACTTGGGGCAGCATTTCGCTAAAGTGTTTGACATAAAATACATCGGTGAAGACAAACAAGACCACTACGTTTGGCAAACCAGTTGGGGCATCACAACAAGACTCATCGGTGCCATGATAATGGTACACGGTGACGACAAAGGCTTGATTATGCCTCCCAAAGTTGCGCCAGTGCATGTTGTCATCGTTCCTATACCGTTTAAGGGAGCAGAGCCCGAAGCAATCGCCGCCAAAGCCAAAGAAATCGCAGACACCCTCAAAGCCAAATGCTTAAGCGTAATCCTTGACGACCGACAAGAATACACGCCGGGCTGGAAGTTTAACCAGTGGGAACTCAAAGGCGTCCCCATCCGCATAGAAATTGGTCCAAGAGACCTCAAACAAGGACAAGTCGTAATGGTCAGACGCGATACTGGTCAAAAGACCCCTGTAAAAGAAGCTGACATCCCAGCTACGGTGGACAAGCTTCTGCAGGAAATACAAGACAATATGCTAGCTAAAGCCAAAGCAATCTTACAAGACAAAACTACCCTTGTGCAAAGTTACGATGAATTTAAGAAAGTGATTGAGGAGAAAGGCGGCTTCCTAAAGGCAGCATGGTGCGGCAACCCTGAATGCGAAGCAAAAATCAAGGATGAAACAGGCGCAACCATCAGGGTCATACCGTTCCAGAAGGAAGAGCCAAAGACAAACTGCATTATCTGCGGACAAAAAGCCAAGGATACAGCATATTTCGCAAGGTCATACTAAAAGCTACTCTTCCAGTTTCACATGGATGGCTAGTTGCTGAGCCTCAGCTTGCAAACCCAATTTTTGCAAAGTTGATTTTTTCGGAATTCCGCTGTCGTCCCAGCTCCGCTTAGCATAATAAGCGCTAAGCATGCTGTGGTATTTTTCTAAATTGAGCACTGAGCCTTCCAATCGACCTGCAACGAGGGGCTCTTTAAACCACCGCATAGGCGGAACATCCAAATCCCGATTCCACTTCTGTCCGTACTCTCTGATCCAGAAAGCGCGAATCAAGTTGAGTATGCGGTCGCTGATTTCGTTTATGCGTTGCAAAGAAAAGTCTACTCCTGTTGCTGCCTTTAGGTATTTATGGTACCACTCCAGCGCCAACCCCAGCGAGTTGTAGGGGAAACGGCAAACTCCAACCGCTTCGAAAAATCCACCGCGAATAAGTTGAGTCTGAACTAGAAAATCAGCTTTTGCTGAGTCGTAGTTTTCTCTGCCTGCTTTAATTTCCCAAGTAATCAGCCAAGCATCTTTGTGGTGAGCACCAATACTACTTGTGCCATAAGCCAAAGCCATCCCAGGCGCAGCGTGGCAGTCGTAAGCGCTGATTTCTAAGCCTTTAACGTGCATTGCCCAATCACTTGACTCCCCACCAATAGCGGTCGCGGCGGAGCGAACGCCCTCAGCCAAAACAGCGCCGACACCACGCCTGTAAGCAATATCAAAAATCAATGTTTTGATTGCGTCAAAATCGCCCCAGCTGATTTTGTCGGCTATTAGTCCTTTTTCGCTGGCTTCCATGGCAAAACCAAGCACGTTGCCAAGAGAAATACTATCAAACCCAAACTCATCCGCCAAGCGGTTCAAGGTGGAAACCTGCGATAGATTGCCAAGACCGATATTTGAGCCCAGCATTACCACGTTCTCATAATCAAGCTCTGCGTCTTTGCCTTCGCTGTCTTTGACGACGTTGCCGCAGGTCATGTTGCATTGGGGGCAACCACGGTTGGCTACTTTCATTTTTTCCATAGTAAACCCGCCAATGCCCTCAGCCTCATCAAAAATGCCCCGCCTAAAATTAAATGTGGGAAGCACACTGTTTTCCTGCGACCATTCAACCGTTGACATGGTGCCTTGTCGTTTCCAGAAGCCATAGAGCGGTTTCGCTAAGACTTCCTTGTAACCGTCCGCTGCAAGCTTACGCATTTCCTCAGGCATTGCAAGAGGAATCGGCTTTGTGCCCTCAATCACAATGGCTTTAAGATTCTTAGAACCCATAACAGCGCCCATGCCTGGACGCCCGCCAGCACGTCCCTCTTGGGAGACAACCGTGGCGAATTTCACAAGGTTTTCACCTGCTTGCCCAATGGATAATATGCCAGATGTACGTGGGAAACGTTCTCTTAAGCGTTCTTCAGTTTCAAAGGAGCTTTTGCCCCAGAGATCTTTGGCATCCAAAAACTCAACAGCGTCATTTTTTATGTGAAGGATAACTGGTTTTGGTGCTTTGCCCTTGATTATGAGGGCATCGTAGCCAGCTTTGCGCATGTAAACCGCCGCTAACGTTCCAAGATTGCCGTCGCCGTAACCGCCTGTTAGCGGGCTTTTAGAAGCTACAACCAGTTTGCCACTGTTAGGCAAACCAATAGCAGTGAGGGGTCCAGCGGCGAAAATCAGCAGGTTTTCGGGCGATAGAGGGTCGGTTCCTTCTTTGAGCCTGTCCCATAGGATTTTAGCTGCAAAGCCTCTGCCGCCCAGAAAATTTAACGCTAAACTTTCATCGTATTGCTCAGCTTCGGCTCTGCCTGTTGCAAGGTCTATGTTTAAAAATGTACCAGTCCAGCCTAACAGTTTCATCTTTTAAAACCGATTGTATGAAAAAGGAAAACGGCAATAAAAACGTGCTGAGAAAGGCATTTGTGCGCTCAAGAAAAAGTATAATAGCCCTTGCTGCACCGTTTACTGTTAGGAAGATTTATTTTTTGGACTATACAAGTGTTGTGGCTATAGGTAACACTACTTTGGCGCACGTAAAGGTAACCAGCCGAGCAAGCAACATCGAATATGCCATACGGGACGTCATAGCGCACACTGAGCATTTAGTTAAGAACGGCAAAAAAATCTACTACTTAAACATCGGTGACCCCGCAGCGTTTGATTTTCAAACACCACAGTACGTTAAAGACGCGCTCTGCAAAGCAATCGAAGAAGACAACAATTACTATTCACCCAGCGAGGGCAGGCTTGAACTCAGAGAGGCAATCGTCAGAAAAGAGAAGAGAGTAAACAACGTAGACATCACCGCAGACAACGTGATAATCACCGAAGGCATCTCAGAGGGCATCCAAATGATTCTGGCAGCGCTCGTCGAGAGAGGCGATGAGATTCTCTTTCCAGGCCCAACCTATCCGCCGTATATTTCGTACACTCGGTTCTTTGACGGCACCCCCGTCGCCTACGAAACCATCGAAGAAGAAGGCTGGCAACCTAACATCGACGATTTGCGAAGCAAAATCTCACCTAAAACGCGCGCTATAGTAATCACTAACCCAAACAATCCTACTGGCAGCGTTTACAGCGCCAAGATGATAAAGGAAATGCTTGACATAGCAGGCGAACATAACCTGCCCGTGCTTTCCGACGAGATTTACGACCAGTTAACTTACGAGAAAGAATTCGTCAGCACCGCGTATCTCTCCAAAGACGTGCCAGTGGTGGGACTAAATGGGTTCTCAAAAGTTTACCAGATGACTGGCTGGCGTCTCGGCTACATGTACTTTAAAGGCGAAGGCAAACAACTCGATGACCTGCGGTTAGGCGTTGAGAAGCAATGCAGAATCCGCCTGTGTGCAAACACGCCTGTGCAGATAGCTGGAGCAGCAGCACTCAACGGTCCACAGGATTTTGTGAAGGGCATTGTTGACCGCCTAAGAGAGCGTCGGGATTTCGCTTGGAAGCGGCTAAACGAAATCGAAGGCATCACTACGACCAAACCTGAAGGCGCATTCTACATATTCCCGAAGATTCATGCAATCGGCAAAAGATGGAAATCTGACATGGAGTTTGTGGTGGAATTGCTCAAAGAAACAGGCGTTCTCATCGTTAACGGTTCAGGCTTCGACCCAGTCTACGGCAAAGACCACGTTCGAGTGGTGTTTCTGCCGCCGATAAAAGAACTAGACGAAGCGTTCAACGCATTAGAGCGGTTCATGAAAAAGAAAGAAAAGAAAGTCGTCCACGGACAAGTGGGCTACGGCTAAAAAATTTTAGACTTTTACGCCGTTTGCTGGGTCTTCGATTACTTTCTGAAACTCAGCCATCAACTTCTTTGTGATTGGTCCAGGTTTGCCTGTGCCGATTTGGCGTTTGTTGACTTCTCGTATGGGAACAACTTCCATGGCTGTTCCAGTAAAGAAGGCTTCGTCAGCAGTGAAAATCATAAACGGCGTTAGATTGGTCACTGTCAGCTTTATGCCAAGTTTAGCGGCGAGTTCTCTGATGATGTCAGCGGTGATTCCTGCAAGCGCTCCTGTCGAAGTCGGCGGCGTCAGTAGTTCACCGCTTTTGACGATGAAGATGTTTTCTCCAACGCCTTCAGCGATGCAACCGTTATGTTCTAGGCAGATGGCTTCGTCAACGCCGCATGCGTTGGCTTCGATTTTTGCCATGACGCTGTTTAGGTAGTTGAGCGATTTTATCTCATGCGACGTTGCGTCAACTGGGTTTCTGCGTACCCATGAAAACATGGCGGTGACACCAGTTTCTTTAGCGTTTCCAGACCTGATGGAAATTTGGTCAGTTATGATTATTACTGAGGGCTCGGGGCACTTGCGCGGGTCTAACCCTAAATCGCCGACACCGCGAGTTACGACCAAGCGTATGTAACTGTCTTTTAAGTTGTTTTTTCTGAGGGTTTCAACGACGGCTTTTATCATTTCCTCTTTTGTCATCGGCATCTGCATTGTTAAAGCGTGGGCTGAACGGTACAGGCGGTCAATGTGCTCTTTTAGCTTGAACACAACACCGTTGTACTCGCGGATGCCTTCGAAGACGCCGTCGCCGTAGAGGAAGCCGTGGTCATAGACGGAGATTTTAGCCTTTGATTTCGGATAGTATTCTCCGTCAATGTAGACTTGCAATTCACTGCTCATTTGTAAATCACTTCACGTAGTGCGTTTTCATATTGTTCGATTATCTCATATAGTTTACGTCAACGAACCCTATATTTCATTTATCAGCCGTGGAATTGTGGACGTTTAGACAGGTACATCGGCAACGGCAGAGGCTTGAAAGGTTTACCAGCAATTTTCCCTGAAACTTTGGTGATTAGTTGGTCAACGGTCATGTTTTCCTGTTTACCCTTGAGTTCACGGTCACGAACCGACAGCATGCTCGACTCAATCTCCCGCTCGCCCACAACAATGATGTAGGGCACCCACTCCTGCTCAGCTTCACGGATTTTCTTCTGCAAAGTCGCCGCAGAATCATCAATGTCAACTCGGATGCAGTGCGAACTGATTTGCTGGGCAAGAGCCTCAACTTTGTCGAGGAACTTGTCAGAAAGCGGAATAAGCCTAACCTGCGTCGGCGAGAGCCACAGCGGAAGCATCGGCGCTTTGCCCGCCATCTGTTCACGGTAAGCCTTCTCAAGCAACGCGTAAATGTCCCGTTCAATGGCACCGCTCGGACTGCAATGCAATATCAGCGGGTACTGTTTTTCGCCTTTTTCGTCCACGTAGGTTATTTCGTAGCGTTTAGCGTTTTCCACATCGATTTGGTCAGTGCTGAGCGCTGCGGCTTTGTCTTGGTTGTCAACAAAGTTTAGGTCCCATTTGAGCGCGAAATAGAAGAACCGCTCGTTCCAAACCTCAGCCAAAATAGGCTTCCCGAAAGCTTGTGCAAGTTCGGTTATGAAGTCTTTGTGTTCAGCGTAGAAGTCTTTGGTGAAGCGCATGGCAATCTCGTAATCGCTCTTTTCTAAGCCGATGTTGCTTAACACGTCTATGCAGAGGTTAAAGCGCACCATGAACTCTTTTTTGGCTTGTTCAAGGTCAGTGCAAAGCGCATGGCAATCAGGCATCGTAAACGCGCGTAACCGTTTTAAGCCCACGACTTCACCGCTCTTTTCTCGCCTGAAACTGTAACGTGTTAACTCGTAGAGTTTGATGGGCATCTGTTTGTAGCTGAACTGAGCATCGTGAGCCATCAAAAATTGCCCAAAGCACGCTGCAAAACGCAAGAAAAGTTCCTTGTCTTCGGACTTAAGCACGTATTGGCGTGCAGGAAAACGGTTGAGGTAACTGGACAGGCTTGGATGGTTAAAATCGTACATGAGGGGCGTTTCAACTTCCATGCCGCCGTACTCTGCAACACGAGCGCTAACGTATTGCTCAAGAAGCGACTTAATCATGCGCCCTTTAGGGTACCAGCGAATGTTGCCTGGGTCACTGCCCGGCTCGTAATCGGCGATTTCAAGCCGCTTCATCAAAGGCACATGAGGCGGCATCACCGTCACGGCGCGGGTCTTCTTGATTTCATACTGGGAGAACTTTTGTAAGTTCGTGTGACCCTTAAACTTGAATTCCTCAATCGGTACCAGTGAGCCATCGGTTTGCAAGATATGCCAGTAAGACTTCATCGTGTCTTCGGCTTTGAGCGCCGCAGAAACTGGTTCTTCCTCTTTTTTGGCGCCTTCACTTGGGGTTTTTGCTTCTGCCTCGACGGGGGCTGGCGCGTAGCTTCTGGCTTGTTCAGCTAGGGGATGCCCCTTGATTGAGATTGTGAATTGTTTGTTCCAACCGAATGGCGCGCGGAAAGTTTCGATGCCTTTCTCTTTTGCGTAGGCTTCCATGTCCTTGATTGTTTTTAGTGCTTCTGAGGGCTTTGAGAGGTTGCTGCTTAGGTGAGCGAACGGGTAAATGAGTATGCGGTTAACCTTAAGTTTACCCAGAAACGCCCTAACGTCATCGATGGCTTTTTTCGCCATGGCGGTGTTGTCGCCTTCTTCTATGGCGGTGAATAATACGACGATTTCTTCTAGGCGGTTTTCTTTTTTCTCAGCTTCCTCTGCGGAAGCGATTTCTTTTTCGATTGGTGTGAAAACTATAAAGTTACTGTGTAATTGTAGTATTCGCATGGTAACTCACTCTTAGTGACCATAACGCCACTTATCTAATGTTTTGTCTTTTTTTGTTTTCTTTTTATATTCTTTGTAGTGTTCCCTACAAAGGTACGCACGCTTGTCGCTACCGACATTTAATCCGGCGGCTTTTACTTTTTCAGCCGATATTGAACGTATGGCTTCCTTGCCGCACACGCTGCAATTTACACCTTTATCGATGCGTCCCAAACAATCCACGCTCCAAAGGTCAGTTTACTACGTACATATAATTCTATTGCTTAAGTTCCTTTTCATACAAAGACTGTGCTCTTTGATAAATTTCTTCTTTTTTACCAAAGAAAGTAGGTCCAATTCCCTCAAGAACCTGCGAAGCGGCTGCACACCCTACTGCCGCGCACCATAGGGATTCTTTTTGTTTTAGGTATTCGCTGAGGAATGCTCCTATGAAAACGTCTCCTGCGCCTGTAGGGTCAACGATTACGTTTGATGAGCAAGCTGGAATGTCATAAAATGCGCCATCAACCGAGAGCAATGCGCCCCTTACGCCTCTTGTTACGATGACGGTTTCTACGCCAAAGTCGTGAACTGCCTTTATGGCTGGTTTGAGTTCAGATGTTCCAGTTAAAGCGTAGATTTCGTCTGCTGTTGACTTGTAAATGTTCACAAGGCTAAGAATATGGTTGTCAATTTTTGCCGTGTTAGTTACGGCGCCGTTTTCATCAAAACTCCGCACTATACCTTGAGGGTCAAGAGAGATAACATCAGCACATTTCTTTAAGTGTTCAACAGCCTCGCTTGAGATTTCGTTTGCTATGGGTGCAATGTGAATAGCCTTAGCGGCGGCGCCTGAAGGCAAATCGTCCACGGTGAGCGGTGAGCCCTTGCATTTTAGCGTCAAGATGCGACTTGACAAGTCTTTGTTATAACAAAGTTCAAAACGTGTAGTTTTTTCACCTACAACTTTATGAACATTTGAAACGTTAACGCCTTCTTTCTTGAGCCACCAAAGGTACGCTTCAGGAAAGTCTTCCCCTACTCTGGAATAAACTTTTACAGTTGAGCCTAAGCGTCTTGCGATAAGAGAAGTGTAGGTGACTGCCCCGCCTACCACAACAAAGGGCGCTGTTCTGGTCGGCAACAGAATTGTGTCAATTGAGAAGTGACCAACCACTGCCAAATCAGAAATGATAGCACCCATGTTAACTCACTCTTAGGAAGATTAAAGCACCTAGTATATAGGATTAGCCCAAGCAACAATTAAAATAACAATTAAGCGATGGCTAAAAAGCATGCTTTTCTAGTTAAAATTAACCGCTTAAGAAAACAAGAACGTCTTCGTTAAACTTTTTACTTGACACCATGTGACCTTTGCCTTCGTAGATGATTAGCTTAGAGTTCGGTATTCCAGCCGCGGTTTCACGGAGTAGCTCAACAGGACAAAAATAATCGCGGTCACCAGCAACCACAAGAGTAGACGCAACAATTTGGGAAAGCTTATTTTTGCAGTCATGCGCAATTTCAGCCTTGCCTTCAACCAACAGGTCAGCAGGACATTTGGGCTTTTGGAGCGTGCTTGAGCCAAAAAGGCTTGTAAAAAACTTTAGAAACCTTACCTTTAGTCTCCCACCAACCATCATAGGGGCTAAACTGCGAAATGCCTCTCTTGTCCTGCCTTGACTAGCCAACTCGGCAAAATGCATGTCCAATTCGGCACCTTCTTTGCTGAAGCGGTAAGCTGACATAGCTATTACTAAACGACGGACAAGCTCTGGATGGTCAGCTGCTAACTGCAAAGCAATCAACCCTCCGTATGATTCGCCGATAACGTCAACTGGTCCACCGTTAAACTCGTCTCTGATGACTACTGCAAAATCCTCAGCCATGTCCGCAGTAGAGTAACCTTCAGGCAAATCACTCTTGCGAGACATCATGTAAATGGTATATTTCTTGCTTAGGAAACTGAACTGCTTTGACATTAAGCCTGAGAGGTAGTTGCCTGGTCCACCGCTAAAAACCAAAAGAAGCTTCTCGCCTTTGCCGAAGCGAATGTAGGGAACCCCATTCTTGAAAACCCCTCTCTCAACCAAGGTTAAACCCAAAGAAAGCATCGGCAATTAAGCAAATAAGCTTTAACGAGCGGTCTGATTTTGAATATAAAAAAATTTTGTCTTTATATAGGGGGATAGGAGTAGCTGCAGAGCAACAAAAGACAGCTTACCGCAGCTTCATTAAAACCATTTCAGCCGCAAGCACCATTGGCTCCCATGTTTCGCAGAGCGGTGGCGCATAGGCAGTGTCCGCTTTTGCAAGTTCACGTACTGTCATACCTTTTTGGATGGCGAAACTGAGGCAGTTTATGCGTTGAGTAACTTCTTCTCCGCCTATAACTTGCCCCCCCACGATGCGCTGGGATTCTTTCTCGACGACAAGCTTGACTTTTATTGGTTTGGCGCCTGGGAAATAGTCCGCTTTGGTCTTGCTGGTTATTGCTCCTGTGACAACTTCGATGCGGTTGCGTGCGGCAGCAGTTTCAGTTAAACCCGTGTTACCTGCCTCAATCTCAAAGAGACGCGTAACTGCCGAAGCTAGGACGCCGCCAAACTGCGAGTAGTCTCCTGCAGCGTTGACACCTGCAACCTTGCCTTGCCGAACAGCGATTGTGCCGAGTTGTGCACACATGGGTTTGTGAGTTATGATGTTTGGTGCTTCAGCGCAATCGCCAACAGCATAAACGTCTTTGACATCAGTTTCCATTCTGCCATTAGTCTTGATAGCGCGTGATTCACCAAGCGTTATGCCTGCCTCAACAGCAAGTTTCGTGTTAGCCCGCACACCAAAAGCACTGATAAACATGTCAGCTTCAATTTTTTCGCCGCCAGCCATCACAGCCGTAACTTTTTCGTCGCCTAAGAATTCTTCCACGCTTTTACTCGTAAGAATCTTCATGCCCTTCTCTTGAAGGTGCTCTTGAACAAGCTTTGCCATGTCAGCGTCAAGCAACTGGGGCAAAATCTGCGGCAACATTTCAACAATAGTAACTGTTAAGCCGTGCTCAATTAAGCCTACGCCAACTTCTAAGCCAATTAAGCCAGCGCCCATGATGACAGCTGATTTGGCGCCTGCTTTAACGGCTTCATCGATTTTTTCGCCATCTTCAATGCTTCTGAGACTTAAGATGCCTTGTTTTTCTCTGCCTTTAATCGGCGGCATGAATGCGTCTGCACCAGTTGCAATTACGAGGCTATCGTATGGCAAGGTTTCAGCGGCGCCTTCTTTGGTCTGGACGGTGACGGTTTTTTCTTTGGTGTTGATTGCCGTGGCTTTGGTTTCAGTGCGCAAGTTAAGCTTGAGCATCTGGAAATATGCGGGTGGATAAACAATTAAATCCCTAAATGACGCAATGTGCCCGCCGATAACGAACGGTAAACCACAACGTGAGTAACCAGCAGTTTTCTCTTGGGTTACAAGGGTAATTTCTGCGGTGCGGTCTTTCTTGCGTGCGGCTGAGGCTGCTTCAACACCTGCAGCGTTAGCTCCGATGACGATTATGCGTCTAGCCATGCATTTGTCGCCTTCAACTTTAGCATTGCCCAGCAGCTTGAGCTTTGTGCCATTCAACTGCTTTGATGAAGTCCATTAGGTTGGCGAGTTCTGCTTGCAGGTTTGAGGGTTTAACGACCAGTAACCAGCCTTTTTCGTAGGGGTCTTCGTTTAGTGTTTCTGGTTTAGATTGAACTTCATCGTTGACTTCTTCGATGGTTCCGCTGACTGGCGCAACAAGGTCTGAAACAGCTTTTACGGATTCTAGGGTTCCATACGGCTCGTTTTGTTTAACTTCGCTTCCTGCGCTTGGAAGTTCAGCGTAAACAATCTCACGCAGTGACTTTTGTGCGTAGTCAGTTATACCGATACGGACTTTGTCTCCTTCGATTTTTACCCATTCAAAATCTTTCGAGAAATAGAGGCCTTCTGGCACTTCGTATGCTTCAACTTTTACCATGCGTTTGAACCTTCTAAGTATTGTTGAGTTACCAAAAAGTAGGTAACCCTATAAAAAGCTTTAACGGAACTAAAGTTTAATTTATCGTTCGCGTTTGCCTGCTATCCACTCTTCTGTCCATTGGCGAGCTTGGTTGTCGGGGATTTGAATTGGCGGGTGCTTAAACGCGTAAGCAGGCATACTAAGCAAGGCGCCTGCGATTTTGCGGTCCAAAGCGATTTTTGCTGCGCGGATGAGATCAATTACGACTCCTGCGCTGTTTGGTGAATCTTCGACTTCTAGTTTAACGCTGATGTTGATGGGGCGGTCGCCGAATTTTCTGCCTTTAAGCGAGATATAACAGATTTTCTTGTTGTCTAGAAAGCCGACGAAGTCTGAGGGACCAATGCGTGTGGGAAGCTCGTATGGGACAAGGCTGGTGACTGCTTCGGTTTTGCTGATGCGTTTGGATTTTAAGCGGTTCTCCACGGTCATATTTTGAAAGTCGGTGTCGCCGCCGAGGTTAAGCTGGTAAGTTTCGTCAACGATTACGCCTCTGTCTAGGCATAAACGTACAAGCGTACGGTGCAGGATGGTTGCGCCGACTTGGCTTTTGATGTCGTCGCCAAGGACGGGTAAGCCTGCGTTTTCGAATCTTTTTGGCCACTCGCCCGATTTGTCGCTGCCGATAAATTCGGGCATACAGTTCACGAAAGCGCATCCTGCATCAATTGCGCATTGAGCGTAAAATCGGACTGCGTCGTGGCTACCAACTGGGAGGTAGTTGACGAGAACGTGAGTTCTTGTTTCCTTTAGAATGTTGACAATGCTTTCTTTGGTGGTTTTGCTGTCGTCGTAAACGTTGAATGTTTGCCGCATGTGGGGTGCTACGCCGTCGAGAATGATTCCAGGCGATACTTTGACACCTAAGTTGGGGACATCTGCGAATTTTTCGCAACAGTTGGGTTTTATCCAGATGGCTTCTGAGAGGTCTTTTCCGATTTTGTCTTTGTTAACTTCAAAAGCCGCGACAAATTTTATATCGCTTATGTGATAGCCGCCAAAGTTGACGTGCATGAGCCCTGGGACTGTGGTGTCTGGTTTTGCGTTTTTGTAGTATTGTGTTCCTTGTATTAGGGCTGATGCGCTGTTGCCAACGCCAACTATTGCTACTCGAATTTCAGGCATGATGGTAATCATCCGATTCGTTGATTTAGTTTAGGCTTACGTTAGGGTGCGCTATAACTTTTTCCTAGAGAATTGCTAATGTTTCTGTTAAAGTTGATGGCGTTGAGATGGACATCTGCAGAGCTTCTCTTATTGGAGTGATTACGAGTCGACATGAAACCATCCAGGGAAAGGTTTCTTGCTCTGCAACTACCTTGTCCCCCCATAAAGAATAAAATACATGTTTTAACTTGATTTTTGCGATTAAACGAGAAATAAAGGCAAAAGTGGATTATTGTTTTTTCTTTAATTCTTCTCGTATTCGCTCAAGGTACTTGGGGTCTTCCCTGAGCACCTTGGGAATGTAGTTGCATGCTGGGTCTGATTCAAACAGGTCGCCCGTGTAGAATTCAGCGCGTGTTCTGCATCCGCCGCAGATTTCTCGGTACTCACAGACGCCACATCTGCCCTTGAGGTTACTTTTGTCGCGAAGTTTAAGGTGGAACTCGCTTTTCTGCAGGTCATCCCAAGCTTGACGCAGGGAAGTGTTCTTAACGTTGCCGACGCGGTAGCCTTCGTGGAAGCCGCAGCTTCGGTAGTCACCGTTCTCTGTGATGCCGATGTAGTTGCCGCCGATGGTGCATCTGCCGAGGTAGCCTTCGTTGAACCAGTCCCAGAAGTCCACAGAGTTTTTCTGTTTAACGATACGTGCATAGAAGGGTGAGTAAACGTTGACTTTGACTTTGCCGTAGAGTTTACGCTGTATTTCATAGATTTCGTTGAATGCATCCTCATACTGCTGAGGGGTTGGCGCGAGGTCTTCCATATTTTCGCCTGCTCTGCCGACGGGAACAAGGTTGTGGTAGACGACTGAGCGGGCTTTGTATTCTTCCGCCAGCGCTGCTGTGTGCGCCATCTGGTGGATGTTGTATTTTGTCATGGTTGTGACTAAGCAGTCCAGCAAGCCGACGCTACTGAGTTTCTTCATGGCATGAAGAGCTTTATCATAGCCGCCTTTGCGCCTTATGCGGTCGTTTGTGTCGCGTTCGCCGTCGATGCTGATGGCTGTTTTAACGTTGTATTTTGTCAGTTTATTGAAGCGTTCTTCATCCCACGCGTAGCCGCTGGTGATTAAACTGACGTTAAGGTTATGCTGTTTCTCCGCATACTCGATAATTTCCCAAATATCAGGGCGAACCAAAGGTTCTCCACCGCTGATTCCAAACCATTGCGAGCCGAACTTTGCCATTTCGTCAACCATATGTTTGGCTTCTGCCGTGCTCAACTCTTGGTCAGCTGCATAATCTTTTACGTAACTACAATATGTACAGGTGCCGACGCAGTTCCGCGTGCACCGCCAAACCACCATAAATAATGGTGTAGTTGTAGGGTTCATTCAAATCAACAGTGAATTAGATTTGCCTAGTCGATATAAAACTTACTGAAAAGAAACGGTTTTTTAGCTTTTTAGGAAAAGGCGCAGATGCTTCCATATCTAGCGTTTCTACGCTTGGAAGATTGCTTATTAATGTGTTAATTTTGTTGCTCTATTTTTCGGTATTTTCGCCTGTTTTGGATAAGCCCTTCAATGGTGAAAACAATCAGCGCTAAGCCTGTTATGAGCATTAACAGGACAAAGAAGACTTTGAACTCGTAATTTTCAACTGGATAATGAAGAAAGAAAACTATGGCTTCTATGATGAAGACTCCTAGAAAAACCAGAGAATAACGCCATATCTGGGGAATTAAACGGCTTCCTATCCAGACGTAACCTGCAATAGACGCTTTAGTTTTAATGGTGTATTCACCATATGCGTTCTTCTGCAGATAGCCTATGTCTTCAAGTTTTTGGAGGTGTCTGTATGCAACGCTGGGGCTACTAAGGTTCACGCCTTTCATGACATCTCTGGGTCCAACGGGTTTGCCTTTTCTTACAACATACAAGTAAACATCTTCGGTTAATCCCTCAAGTTCTATGTCAGCATTAGTCACGTTTAAGCCTCGCAAGCAAGAGACAATTTGCGATTTACACGTATTAGCTTTACTTAAAAGCAGTTTTGCCACTGGTAACAATTTGTTTACAGCAGACTAATTACAAGGTGCAAAAGAGGACAAGTTTGCCCCTGAGAAAGAAAAATGCTTGTTAATTTTTAATTTTCATAAACTTTTTGCTTCCATATTAAACACATGATGTCTCAAGGAAAGTCTTATAAAACCTATTAACGCTAAAAGGAATTAGAAATCAAGGAGATTGTATAGAGAATGTCTTCAAAACCAAAAGATTATTCGTGGATGACTAAAGATAAACTAATGACCTACACCTTCTTTGCCCTCCTCGCAATAGCAATTGTAACCATAGTCATGTGGTGGGGCGTATCCTCCTCAGACATGATGACTGGTGCAACGGTAGGTATGGACTTTGGATTAACAGTATTAATCAACTGCCTTATTGCAATAGGCATTGCAGTAGGCATAGATGTATTGCTAAACAAAGTCACCGTCGATAGTCCCCTCAACATTATGTCTGCTGCAGTTTTTGGCTTGATTGTTGCAATGTCTTATTCTGTTGGAGAACCAGTGATGCGCGCAAGCGAAGTGCTTCCATTGGTTGGTCCTCAATCATTCATCTACGTTGCGCTCATAACTGTCGTCGGTATGGTACTGTTCAAAAAACTCCAAGGCTTAAAAAGAAAATACGTCAACCCAGCCGCAGCCGCAAAACTTCTGGTTCTTGCTTTCGTTGGAATCTTTACAGTGCTTATCCCAGCTGACCACCTCCTCTCAGGTGGATTACAAGTGCCTTCATTAGCAGGTCCAGTCGGCTATGATGTAATAGGCGGAAACGGTGCTGCCGGATTTGGCTTTTACGTGTACAGTTGCTTTGCTAACCCAATGTTACAACTTCCAAGTGCTGTTTCACAATCTGACGTGTTCAACTTGCTGTTCCTACAAAAGTTCCACGGCTGGCCAGGTGGCGCTTCAAGCATCGCTGTAATAGTCGTTGGCATCGTACTGTTCGCTCTTCTACGTCGGTACATAAAATGGAGAATTACCGCAGCATACTTTGCCTCAGTAGCAGTGACAGCCGTCATATTGAACTTCGTGTTCCCAGGCGGCGACTTACTGTTAAGGCTCGGCTTTAGCCTATTCGTAGGAAGCTCAATATTCCTAGCGTTCTTCATGGCAACCGACCCCGCATCAACACCGTTAACATATTTAGGTCAGATAATATTCGGCGTAGGCTTAGGAGTGCTGACAGTTCTGTTGCAAACTGTGGGTTTCTTTGGCGGTTCAATCTTAGCACTAGTCATAATGAACCTCACGTCACCTGTCTTAGACCGCGTAGGCAAACTAAAGCCAGCAACTGAAAAGAAAGAGCCAAAACTACCCAAAGCCAAAGCATTTGCAGCTGAGAAAGTCAAAGTTTACGACTGCATAAGATGCGGTGCCTGCATGAGAGTTTGTTGCCACAATCTTAGCCCAATACTGATCAAACAAGCATTTGACAAACAAAACTTCGATGCCATGATTAAACTCAACGCTGACTACTGCGATGGCTGTGGACACTGCAGTTTCGTATGCCCCTCAAGAATCGATTTGAAAGGTAGTGTACTTAGAGCAAAAGCAATGCTACGACAGCAATAAAGAACTTCAATTCCCTAACCTTTTCTTTTATTATTGGTCTACCCGCATGCTTAAAACCCAATCGAAGACTTTTGCCGCCTAAACATCCATACCGAGCTTCACAGCATTAAGCTTATAAACTCGCCACAACGTAAATAAGTCAAGGGATAAAAATTGGAAGAAAATAAATTCAAGCTAAAAAACCTATTTGATGCCATTGTTATACCGATAATTCTGGTAATACTCATCTTCGTCTTCGCAGTTTACATCAACGTAGGCGGACAACACCACATCCTTGGTGCTACCAACGTAATCGCTGTTATCTTGGTTAACGGTTTTGCTCAAATGATTGTTCTCGGTGTCCCACTGGTTCTAGGTTTGCTGTGGAATAAATGGGCAGGCGGAGCGGCAGGCTTCATCATGGGTGGCATATACTACTTAGCAAACGCGGGTCAATATAATGGACTATATGCAATGGGCGGAATGGTTCAGGTAACAATTCCACTGACCAACGACACAATAGCTGGAATTGCAAACGGTACTATCACCTCTGTTACTGGCAGCGGTTATTCAGCGGTGCCTTACAACTTTTTCGGCGACATAAGCATGCTCTTCTACCTCGTCAACGCTGTCATAATCGGCTACATTGCAGGTTCGCTCAGTGGCGGATCCACAAACTTCAAACGAATGCTAGGCGCAGGCTTAACCGCATCTCTGATAACCGCAGTCATTCAAGCATTTATGAACTACAACGTCTCGCTTGGCGATCCAACTGACCCGTATTCTGCAAGAGGTATGGCAGTAGCCCAATGGGCAAACGATCCTCTGATGGCAATCGTGACAGGTTTCGTTCCAAGCATTGCCTTGGGCATAATAGTACCTGTTCTCGCTAAAGTCATGACTTGGTATGGCATTCAGCCACAGAAACACTAAGAAAAATTCCCCCTTCCTTTTCTTTTCTGTTCACGCTTATGACGTTCCGCAGAAATTTTTTTTGAAAGTCTTTTAGCTCGGAAACAAATAGAAAAGCGAGGTAATACACGCTTAGGCAAAAACAAAAATGAAGAAAAAATGAAGAAAATTAGGCGTGTTTAGGCGCAAATTCCCATGCGATATTGCCTTTCCAAACTTCACCCTGCTTAGTCAACCTAATCTCGTTTTCATCAATCTCGATTAAGCCTTGGTCTTTTAGTTTTTGCAGTTGCGCTGGAAAGACCTTTTCGGGGATTGTGTTGAATTTTTCCATGAATTCTTTTTTGCTCACGGGCAACCGCAGGTACAGGCGCGTCATGGTTCTTCTCATCATATCCTCTTGTGTTGATTCTGACAGCCTGCAAATGGGCAGTTTACCAGACGCCACCGTCGCCATGTAGTCGTGTATGTTTTCGAGGTTTGAGTAAGAGAACCTTTGAAGGTAACCCATGAAGCATCCAGCCCCTGTGGTTAGTATGCCTCCCCATGGCCAACCGTTTAGGCAGTTCTCACGCATGTGCCACTCCACGCGGCTGTAGCGGTCGTGACCAACCGCTTTGTATCCTGCTTCAGTTAGCATCTTGTAAGCGGTAAGGTACATTTGCTTTTCATACTCCGCATCTCCTGGCGGCGGAGAAACACCTGTCTTTATCATCTTCTCTAAAAGCGTGCCTGGGTCAACGTGTAGTGAATAAGCATCTATTTCAACATCTAACTCAATGGCTTTCTTTAGCGTAGCAATCCAGCTTTCCATTGTCTGCCCAGGCAAGTTATACATCAAATCAACACAGACGCATAAGCCAAGCTTTCGTGCATGTCGAATGGCTTTTTCCACGTCTGCCGCGCTGTCTGGCAGACAAAGCATTTTGCGTAGTTTGTCATCAAAAGTTTGAGCGCCCATGTCCATCTGGTAAACGCCGTACTCGGCAAGTTTGTCAATTTTTTTGAGGGCAAGGGTCTTTGAGGAACCCGTGACTTTGATGAAGTACTCATCATTAGTGTTAAAGTTCGCTTTACAAAAATCGATGAGGTCAATCATCTGTTCAGCCGTCAAAACGCTTGGGGTTCCGCCGCCCAAGACGATTTCGTCAAATACGCTTGTTTTGACGTATTTTGTTTTAGCGTACATAGCCAACTCTTTTTTGAGCAAGTCAAGATAAGGCTCAATTTTGACTTTGCTGGTTGCAGTTGTTGGGAAATAACAGAAAGCGCATCTTGAGTCGCAAACAGAAATCCAAGGTTGCAACTCCATCAACCTGCCAGAAGTATTCTCAGTGTTTAGAAATTCCATGAATGCTTGATATGTTTCAGGTTTGATGTCTGGGTAATCCCTGTAGGTGTATGGGGGCCAGTTTTCTCGTGAACCGTAAACTTCTGGCTCAGAGGCTTTTGTCATTTTAGTGATTCGGTCCTTTTTGATTTGTAGGTTTACAACGGTTCGTAGGCATAATAAAGTTTACGTTAAAAAGCCGTAACTTGAAAATTCAGCATCAGCAACCTCTTCTCTATTGTTTAAACAGTAAATAGGCAGGGCACAGTGTATAATTGCCAGCTTTTTGATTGAGCTAATGCTTAGCTGTCATGTTGTCAGTGGATACTTTCCACTTAGAATTATAAACAAAGTTCCGAATAAATGGTCTTATGCTAAGGCAGCTGGGCTGAAAGGGCTCTGGAAAGGCTATGATGAAAATAAAGCCCATGCATCATGTTTTTACATTCTCCTGTAAAGTGTTCCAGAGCCTCAGCAAACCTACATGCGTGCCATGATTCGCCAGAGGTTATAGTTTATTGCAGTTCTAACCATTATTTTGCTGTACAAGTTGCCCTTAAAGTAGCCTTTTACCGCTTGCCGCACGATGTAGCGTGGGGAGTAGAATTGGTTGTAGAATTTCTTTCGCATTTCCGCTATGTCTTTAGCGGGCAGGTTGGGGTCTTCAAAGATAGGGTTCATCGTGTTGTAGAGTTTCCAGTCCTCTGCCATTTTCCACCCGTTCTTCTCAACGAGTTCACGAAGGGCAGTGCCGGGGTAGGGTGTGGCGTGGCAAAGCCAAACATCGTCGGGTTCGGCTCTGCGGACAAAATCAAGCGTCTCCTGCAGGGTTTCTCTTGTCTCGCCTGGATAGCCTAAGATGACTGATACTGTAACGAACATGCCTGCTTCTTTTGCCCATTTAATCGCGTTATCGCATTGTTCGTTGGTGACGCCTCTTTTTAGGATGGCGCGCATTTGGGGGCAACCTGACTCTATGCCGAACATGATTTCGTCACAGTGTGCTTTGCCCATTTTGGTTAGGAGTTCTTTGGTGACTACGTCTGCGCGGGTTCCGCATCCCCATCGCAGGTTAATTTTGCGTTCAATCATGCCGTCGCAGATTTGTGTGGCCCTATGTTTATCGAAAGTTAATGTGTCGTCTTGGAAAGCTACGCCTTCAGCGCCGTATTCGTCTCTGAGCCATTCCAGCTCGTCAAGAACGTTCTTTGGGCTTCGGGCTCTAAACTGTGCCCCAAACATTTGCGAGGCAACGCAGAAAGTGCATTGGAAGGGGCATCCCCTGCTGGTTATAACCGACAACAATTTTTGTCCTGCAATCCAGTATTTTTCGATAGGAACAAACTTGTAAGCGGGACGAGGCAACGCGTCGAGGTTTTGGATGAAGGGTCGAGGGGCTGTTCGGATGATTTCGTTGCCTTTCCTAAACATTATGCCTTTAACATCAGCGAGTTTCTGCAAACTCGGTTGCTTGGCAAGTTCTAAGAGGGTTTCTTCTCCTTCACCATGCACTATGAGGTCAACTGATTTCTCAGTAGCAAGGATTTCTTTGCCTGAAAAAGTTGCGTGTGGTCCGCCCATAATGATTTTTGCGTCTGGACACGCCTCTTTAGCTAAACGTGCAGCTTTGAAAGCTGACTCAATCGTAGGTGTCATGGAGCTGATGCCGACGATGTCTGGCTGAAAGGCTGCTATTTCAGCTTGGAGTTTTTCATGACTAAATTGCAGGACGGGGGCGTCAATGATTTTTACTTCAAAACCGTTTTGGTCCAAAACTGCCGCCATGTAAGCTAAGCCCAACGGCGGAAAAAGTGGGTGGTGACCGATTCCTTGTAGAAGCGGTGGAGTAACGAGGACTATTTTTTTGTTTGGGTTCATTTCACCATACACGCGTGCAGAGGGGTTAATCGGGGTGGTTGGTCATCCGATTAGGTATAGCTTAGCCAATGTTTTTGGGACTTTTGAACTTTACGTTACCTGAAAGTTTTTCGTAAATTATGAGGGTTGACCTAAAATTGGCTCTTTAAACTCAAGCGATTTGTTTGGGCTTGGTTCTAAAGAACACTAAACCAGCCGCCACAAGAACCGTCAAAACCCCAAGGAAAGCAAATGTGACATAAACTAGTGGAGAGGTTTCAGACGCTTGTTGTTCAACAGGTAAGGAGTCGAAGGCGTATATCATGTGGTCGTAGGAGCCAACGTAAACTCCCTCCGCAGATATTCCAGGTGAAGAGACAACTTGTCCGCCTGTAGCATAACTCCATTTGAAACCGCCATTCCCTGCATCAAGAGCATAGAGTTTGCCGTCATATGAGCCAAATAGTACCGTTCCATCCGCTACTGCTGGCGATGACGCAACTTCTCCACCCGTCATGTAATCCCACACAAGTTTGCCGTCGGAAGCACCAAGGCAATACAACTTTTTGTCGTCTGAACCAACGTAGACTTTGCCGTCTGCAATGGCGGGAGACGAAGAAACAGCGCCGCCAGTCGTGTAATTCCAAATCTGTTGCCCCTTTGAAGCATCTATCGCGTATATGTTATGGTCGTAGGAACCCACGTACAATACGCCGTTTGATATGGCAGGCGAAGACACAACGTATCCACCTGTGGCAAATTTCCATAGAAAGTCACCGTTTAGAGCATCAAGCGCATATACGTTGCCATCGTTTGAACCAATATAGAGTACGTTATTGACGATAGCTGGTGAGGACACCATTATCTGGTCGCCTGTCGTGTAATTCCAAACCAAGCTACCATCCGAAGCATTCAGGGCGTAGATGCTGTAGTCCTCTGAGCCTATATACACTACGCCTTCGTAGACCGCGGGTGAAGAAACAATTGCGAATCCAGTGAGGTAGCTCCAAATGTAAGCGCCTGTTTTTGCATCTAAAGCGTAGACTTTGCCGTTGTAAGAGCCCACGTAAAGCACTCCGTCCGCAATTGCTGGGGCAGAAAACATGACCATGTCTCCAGTGTCATAGCTCCAGACCACCGTGTTGTGTAGTTCCCAATCGTAGCCAACCATGCCTGTGGAAGCATTCAAACAGTACACTTTACCATCATGGGAACCGACATAAACTAAACCATCCGCGACCGTTGGCGAGGAATCAACTGGGCCTCCCGTTGCAAATCTCCAAACAAGTTTGCCGTCTTGCGCGTTTAAGGCGTATAGTTTTCCATCCCACGAACCCACATATACTCTGCCTTGAGCTACCGTGGGCCAAGAAATCACCATGTCATCTGTTATAAAACTCCATATGAATTCTCCATCAGTAGCGTTTAGAGCATACACTTTGCCGTCATCAGACCCTACATAAACCACGTTGCCCTGAACGGTTGGTGAAGAGGCAACGCCTCCGCCTGTTTTGTAACTCCAAACCTTTGTGCCATCTGACGTCTTGAGAGCGTAAACGTGGTTATCCAGAGACCCAATGTAGACTATACCGTTTGAAACATAAGGTGAAGAGTAGATGTCGCCTCTTGTTGTGAAAGACCATTTTAGTGTGCCGTCGAAAGCGTTTATGGCATAAATGTTGTTATCCATCGAACCAACGTAAACTACGCCGTTAGCAACGTATGGTACAGAAACGATTATGTCGCCTGTCTCATAGCTCCAAACAAGTTCGCCATCAGTAGCGTTTAGAGCGTAGAGCTTTTTATCCAATGAGCCAACGTACACTATGCCCCCGCTTACAGTGGTGGAAGACAGCATTATCGGCGCTCCAGTGGCATAACTCCATAAGCGTTCTCCAGTTGTAAGTTTCAAAGCGTAAACGTTGTTGTCCTCTGAACCAAAATAGACTACGCCGTCAACAATGAAGGGGTCAGAATCAACATAATACCCAGTAGTGAAACTCCAAAGTTTCTTGCCATTGCTGGCGTTTAATGCATAAAGGTTGTGGTCCTCTGAACCAACACAAACAACGCCGTTTGCAACTGCGGGGCGAGAAATCACTATCCCGCCTGTAGTGTAGTTCCAAATAACTTTGCCTGTAGCAACGTCGAAAGCGTAAACCTTGTGGTCATACGAACCCACGTACACTACGCCATCAACAACGGTGGGCGAACCTACTTGGCCGCCTGTGTTGAATTTCCACAACGTCTGATTCGTTTGGGGTACACGTGCATTTGAGTAGCCGTCATGAGCAAGGTTACGGCGGAACATAGGCCACGAGTTCTCGTTTAGTTGGTTCTCTGCAAAGGCAACGCTTGGAACTAAAAAGAGCGCCACTAAGAGGAGGCAGATGATTTTTTTCCCATTCATTTCTACTCTTAATTATTCTTCGCTGGTATTGCTTATAAGATATTTTGTAAAATAAAGGGAGCGAAGAAAAAAGTGTTTACGCTATTTTTTACGCAGAGCCTCTGGAATGTAGGCGCAAGCGGGGTCAGATTCCGCTATGTCGCCCGTGTAGGCGTAAGCTCGGTTTCTGCATCCGCCGCAGATTTCGCGGTACTCGCAAACTCCGCATTTGCCCTTTAGCACGTTTCGGGCTTGGAATTTGTTGTAGTAGGGTGATTGTTTGACTTCTTCCCAGGCGGTAGTTAAGCTTTTGTTTCTTATGTTGCCCAGCATTAACGGTTCAGAAGGCTGCAGGTCTGTGTAGAAGCAGGGGATTAAGTCACCGTTTTCTGTTACGCTCAAATATCCGCCGAAGGCGAAGTAGGTGCATTTACCATGGAACTCCTTCTCGTACCACTCGTTAAACTGTGCCTCAGGGATTCTTTGTTTTACAACTCGGGCAAAATGTGGGCAATGAACGTGCACTTCAAATTTGCCTCTGTACTTTTCTGTGATGTCCCAAATGTGATTCAAAACCCACTCGTACTGTTCAGGTGTGGGGGTCAGTTCCATGGTGGATTTTGCTCTGCCACTGGGCACCAAGTGATTGTACCAGACGAAGTTAGCATGGTATTTGTCAGCTAATTCGGCAACGTGGTCAAGGTACTTGTAGTTTACGGTCGTTATTGCACAGGCTAAGCCGTTTAGGATTTTGCCCTTGGAAAGTTTTTCGATGGCTGCCAACGCTTTCTTGTACGAGCCTATTCCGCGCAGTTGGTCGTTGATTTCTTCTGGCCCGTCAATGCTGACAGATGTCCAAACTTGGTTTTTCACCAAATTATCGTATATGTCGCCGTCAACAAAGCATCCGTTGGTTAATAGGCACACGTTTAAGCCTTTGCTCTTAGCGTAAGTCACAATCTCAAAGATGTCTTTGCGCATGAGCGGTTCGCCACCTTTTATTCCGAACCATCTTACGCCGAACTTGTGCACTTCATCAACCAAATGGAACGCTTCTTGCGTAGTCATTTCTCTTGGAGCATGTTGACCTGTAGCATCAACATTGCAGTATCTGCATCGAGCGTTGCAGGCTCCTGTTGCTCTCCAAGAAGTCATAAGTAAAGGACCTTTATGCGTCAAGGTAAAACCAACCCCAAATTCTCTTCAATGATTGATTGTTTAACGTTTCTTTTCAACCTAAAAAAGATTATGCGCTGACTTCTTATTTTCATTTACGATGTTTTTTAGCAATTATAGCTTGCTGGAATATTTGCTGAAAGCGCATTTCTGCTGGATTCAGTAAAGCTTATACTCAAATAAACTTATGAATATGATTGGGCAAGGAATCGAAGTATCTCTTGACAAGAATCCATATGTTGCCCATGAATATGCGGGGGTAAACTACAATAAGAAAATTCCCAATCATAGCAATTCTATCTTTCTTGTTGCTTTCATCAGTTTACGCTCCAATTTCACTCTACCAAACGAACTCTGTTAGTGCACAAGTTAACGCTTCAAACAGCGCGGTTTTGAACCAGTATGATTGGCCCCAGTTCCAAGGCGATTCCTCTTACGCTCGGTTTTCAGCAGGCCCCGCCCCCAACAAATTCTCAATCTTGTGGGAAACTAACATGACTGAAATTCAACCCTACATCTCAGCGTTCAACGGAAAAATCTACGCCTGCAACCACACGCACGCTTTAGCGCTTGACCAAACAGGAAAAATCGTGTGGGGAACAGCTTTTCCTGAACGTACAACGTGGCCTGTCGCCTACAAAATCGATGATTCACACATGGTAGTGGAGAACTATTGTTTTAACCCCGAAACAGGCGCTCTGCTGTGGACCAGCACTGATTTTAATGCTTTCACAGGCATCTTCAACAGCAACGTCTACAGCCCCGAAGAAAAAATGTTCTACACCAAAGTCGGCTCCTACATAGAAGCTTGGGACTTCTCAAACCCAGCAAAACCGCCAACACGAACGTGGAGAACCTACATACGCGGCGGCGGCATAACAGGCATCGGAACTGCATACGGCGACGGCAAGGTTTTCACTGGCTCGTTTGAGAACCAGCAGTTGGCGCTTGATGCCAAAACAGGCGATGTTTTATGGACAACCCTGACCAAGGGTCCAATGGTTTTCACGGGTGCTTACTCTGATGGCAGATACTTCAAGGGAGGCACAGACGACAACACAATGTACTGCTTTAACGCCACAAACGGCGAAATCCTCTGGACATACAAACCTGACACAAACGGCTACTTCGTCACAGGCTGCGCTGTAGCATACGGCATGGTTTATGAAATGAACAAAGACGGTTTCCTCTACGCTTTCGATGTGGAAACAGGCGAGGTAATGTGGAAGTACAAGGGTCCAAACGATTCGCTCATGTGGCCTGGAATGCCCACAGTTGCAGACGGCAAACTCTACGTGACAACAGGGCAATCCGCCCAGTACAATGCTCCTGAAGGCATATCCGAGTTCTCTTGTTTAAACGCTTTCACAGGTGAAACTATTTGGTCACTTACCTTAGAAGCGTTGCCACCACGAGAATCTGTTGCCATTGCTTACGGCATGTTGCTTATGATTCCAGGTGACGTAACAACAGCGGTTGATACGATTTCAGGAACCGAGTACACTACAGCTAACCAGATATGGGCAATTGGAGAGAAATCGGTTCCCGTTAGTTCTTGGCCTATGTGGCGTGCTGACCCAGTCCACTCGTCTACAGCGCCAATTGGTCCAGCAAACCTTTCTTTGACTTGGAAGTTTGAAACAAAAGGCTCAGTTATTTCTTCACCAAGCGTAGTGGACGGCATAGTCTACTTTGGCTCTCAAGATAAGAACATATATGCCATCGGCGCATGGAGCGGCCAGTTGATTTGGAAATATGAAACCTTGGCACCCATCGAATCTTCCCCTGCAGTTGTGAACGGCAGAGTTTACACGGGAGGCGACGACGGCTACGTTTACTGTTTAGATGCATACAAGGGCACGCTAATCTGGAAAACATTTGTAAACGGCGATTTACCTTTCACCTTCGGCAACTTGGTTTTGAAATCTTCACCTGCAGTTGCTGACGGCATAGTTTACGTCGGTTCCTTAGACAATTACACGTATGCTATTAACGCAAACAACGGCGACATCGTGTGGAAAACCAAAACTGAAGGTCCAGTTTCGTCTTCACCAGCGGTAGCTGGGGGTGCTGTCTACATATTGTCTGAGGAACCCCAGACAGGAGCTTTCTACAAGTTTGATGCCAAAACTGGCGATGTAATCTGGAAGAAAAAGTTCCCCTACCGAATTTCCTTTGCCGGCGGTACCCAAATGATGGGTTCTCCATCCGTCGCTGATGGCATGGTGTTTGCAATGTCTAACTGGGGCGATTACTTCTGCATAGACACCCAAACTGGCGCGATAAAGTGGACTTTTTCAAACCCGACAGCCAGCGAGTTTATTGTTTCTTCACCCATTTACGTTGACGGCAAAGTTTTCGTCATTGACAAATTCAACTTGGCATGTCTCGACGCAACCAACGGTTACACCATTTGGAGTACGTATACAGGCGACGAGTTGTATGTTGCTCCTTCTTATGCTGACGGCAAAGTCTACATGGTAACGAGTCAACGTAACATATTCGTCCTAGACGTAACCAATAACGGTACAAAAATCGCGACTGCCACCACAGGCTCCAGCAGTTGGTCATCGCCAACTATAGCTAACGGAAGATTGTATGTGGGATGCCACGACTGGAATGTTTACTGCTACTCCGAATCATACACTCAAGGTGAAAGCACACCTGCTCCTACATCTACGCCAACACCGTTCGAGTTGCCCTCTGAATACATGGTTTTAATTGCAGTCGCAGTCATCATAGTTGTCATCTTTGTTTCTGTCGGCTACTTTGTTTTGAAACGGGCTAACATCTCCCTTTCAAACCGCTTCTCCGAGAAACCCACTGATTAAAAGTACTCCTGCTCAGCGCGCTCTTAACTTGAAGAAACCGATTTTCTGGTCACAATTGACAGAACCCGAACATATTTGGAGCATATTAGAAACTCTATGCAGAAACCTATAGGGGGTGGGTTACTATTGGTGATTTTGGCGGTCAATAGCATGTTGAAAACTTGTTGTCACGTTATTCTGAAAACGCAACTTAAACGTAGCGGTGTTGTCGGATTTCGTAAACGCTTAATAAGTTAACATGTTTAGTCTAACATCCAAAACAATTCAAACTCGCTTGGATGTTAAAGCAATGAAAGTTGTTGTTCACTGGAGCGGCGGAAAAGACTGCTGCACAGCACTCCACAAAGTAATCGAGCAGGGACACGAAGTAGCATGCTTGGTTACGTACATTTACATGGATCCCTACATTTTCCACAGCTTCAAAGTCATAGAGCTGCAAGCGAAAACGCTGGGGCTTCCGCACCAGTTTGTAAAAATCACAGACAACCGTTATGACGATATTATGGGTACCCTTGAACGGCTACATAAAGAAGAAGGCGTCGAAGCCATAGTCACAGGCGACATCGACAACGTCCATCATAGGCGCGTGTGGAAAGACGCTTGCAAAAAATTAGGCGTCAAACTCTTAATGCCGCTTTGGGATAGACCGCTCAACCTGATTCCAGGCAGTCGCTACCGCAAGCGAATCATGGAAATTGAGCAGTCAACAGGAGTTAAAGCAATCCTGAGCTGCATTGACCAAAGATACTTCACGCAGGATTGGCTGGGGCGCTGGATTGACAGGAAATGCATCGAAGACATGAAGCCCCTCGTTGGTCCAGCAGGTAAAGGAATAGATGTCTCAGGCGAGCCTGGCGAGTACCACTCAACTTCACTTGATGCGCCATTGTTCAAGGAACGCATTGAAATAACCAAATTCACCAAGAAAAGCAAAGTGGTTGATTTTGGAGGCTCGCCCTTCAGAGAGGGAAACTTTCTCTATATGGATATTGAAGAAGCCGTTCTTAAACCCAAAAACCAAAACACCCCTTCCCTAAAACAGTAGTTCAAGCCTTTTTTGATTGGTTTGTTTTTTTATAGTAGAAGAAGAGAGTGCCCGCCCTACTCATCATCTACCAGCAGATATTGTAAATTATTGCTTTTTTGTGTCATCGTTAGCCCCAGACTGCAGGCAGGTTGTAGCCAATTCTGCAACTTGATTAAAAATTTAAAGATTGCCGTTGACCTGTTTTATCGTAATGTTGATAAAGCGACCCTGCCCTAGAACAGTAAAGTCTGGAGTTAAGCATGGTGTCAGAAAAACAAGTTATCGGCAACCTTACACTAAACATTGTTTGGCTCTGCGGAGGAACAACCGCCGACATAACTCCAGCGCCGCCGGTAAAGTTTAAAATGGATCAAGCATGTGAAAAAATAAAAAAACAACACCTGAAAATCCGTGTGAAGTCGCCGATGATGTTGATGTTTGATTATATGAAGATGGAGATAAGCCTCTTTGACGGGGGGCGTATGCTAATCAAAAACGTCACGGACAACAAACTGCCAACAAAAGCCTACATCGAAATTCTCAAAACAATCAACGTGCCTATATAGCAAAATGGCTAGTGAAAAATCAGTTTAGTACCTTTCTTGAGGGCGCTTGCAAAGCCTTCTTGCCGAATAACGCGGATCAGCCTAGCCGCTGACTTTTGGCAGTTCCGCTGGAAGTCTCTTTGGATTTTCACAAGCATATCATAATCGAAGTCGGCAGTTTTGACGCGTGCCAAATAGTTATCCATCTGGTCATACAAGTCTTGGTTTACTACTTCATCGTAGAGTTTGCTGCCGGGGCAAGCGATGTAAATGTTGAATTGGCACCAGTCGGAATTCAAGCTCTTCGCGAACTTGAATGTGTCTTTCATGTCGTTAACTGTTTCTCCGGGGATTCCGAGCATAAATGAAGTAGCTGTTCGGATTCCAACTTGCCTGCACAACTCAAAAGTGCGTTTTACCTCTTGCAAATCGATGCCCTTGTTTAGCTTCTGCTGAATCTTGGGTGAGCCCGATTCGAGCCCAAAGAAGATGGTTTGGCAACCAGCAGACTTCATGTCAAAGAGCAATTCTTTTGAGATTAGGTCTGCTCGGGTTTCACATGTCCACTTAAGGTCTAACTTATTTTCTACAATTAGGCGGCAAAGCTCAGCTGTTCGTGTTTTGTTTATGGTAAAGTTGTCGCCGACAAAGTAGATGCCTCTTGTGCTGTAATTCGCTATCATGTGCTTTATTTCGTCTATGACTCTTTTCGGTGAAAAAGCGCGGCAAGTGGGTCCCCACAACTCTCTGGTTTCGCAGTAGGCGCATTTGTAGGGGCACCCTCGCAGTATACTCATGGTGTCAACAGGTTTAACATCCAAGTAGCTCAAGGCGCGATCATACATTTTCATCGGCAACAAATGACGCGCAGGAAACGGCACGGCATCCAAATCGGCGATGAACTCTGGTGGACTCTTAACGTTCTTGCCGTTTAGCCTAAGTGCCACGCCAGGAATCTTAGAAATTGTGCTGTCTGGTTCGCCTTTCAGGATGCTATTGGCAAGCTTTACCATTGCTTGCTCTCCTTCGCCGATGACTACGTAGTCTATTTCTTTATGCGCCAGCATGGTGTCAGGCATGTATGACGGGTGAGGACCGCCAACCACCACTCTGCAGGTTGGGCAGGCTTCCTTAACCGCCTTGGCTGTCTCGATGCATCGCTCGTACGTGAGGGAACTGCAGGTTATGCCCACAATTGTTGGCGAGCGCTTTTTGACTTCCAGCTTGACTTCTTCGATTGGTCGCTCCAGCAAGTAATTGTCATAGATTTCAGTTTGAAAGCTGCTCTTTTCTAGGGCTGCAGCAACATAGGCTAATCCCAGTGGAGGAAGCTTTCCAGCCATGCCCCAAGGCGATTTTAACGGTGGAGCAGTGGTCATCAGAAGAATCAAAGTGCTTTCTCCAAGCTTTATTTTAGTATACTGTCTGCTTTTGCCCTCACAGCTCTGCGGAAGTGCGCCAGTATTAGGCGAAATGCGCCAAGACCCCACATCTTGCCCTTCTTGAACATGCCCAAAGCACTGACAAAGTATGCTGGACTGAGGTAGAAGCTTTGGAAGGCTTGCTCTCGTATTTGGCTGAGTTCTTGCATGGTCATGTTTGGAATCTCAAACGTTGGGGTTGCCGTGTCGTACTTATCAAAGTCAGTTATTTTCAGCGAGCCGTTGGCTTTGACTTCGTCATACATGGGTGTTCCTGGGTAAGGTGTGGCTATGTAGAAGCCGACATCATTAGGGTTGAGTTCCTTGATGAACCGTATTGTTTCCCAAGCGCTCTCCTTGGTTTCGCCTGGAAAGCCCAAAATGACTCCTGCAACCGTCATTAAGCCTGCTTCTTTTGCCCACTTAAACGCGCGCCTTGTCTGCGCGAGCGAGAAGCCTTTGCCCATGCTTTCTAATTGTTTCTTTGAGCCTGATTCAACGCCGAACCAAACACCGACGCAACCTGCCTTACGCATCTTGACAAGTAGCTCTTTGCTGACCATGTCCACGCGGGTTTCACAATCCCATTTAATCTTTAAACCTCGGCGGTGTATCTCGTCGCAGATTTCTTCGGTTCTGGCTTGGTCTACTGTGAAGGCGTCGTCGTAAAATGTGAATTGGGTTGCATGATAGGTCTTGTGCAGATACTCTAGTTCGTCAACTACGTTTTTTGGGCTTCGCATGCGGTATTTTCTGCCGAACATTCGGACAGCAGTGCAGAAGTTACACCAGAACACACAGCCTCTGCTTGTCATCACAGGGTAAGGTATCGAACCGTACTTGCGGAGATTATCACTGTGCTTCCAAAGATGCAGTGCTGGGAAAGGCAAGCTGTCGAGGTCTTCCAAAAAGGGGCGGTCAGGGTTCCTCTTGATTTTGTTGTCTTCCCTGCAAGTTGTTCCTACAAGGTCGTGGAAGGCTTGATGGTTTTCCACTCTCTGGGCGAGTTCAAGCATTGTTTGTTCTCCTTCACCTCTTACGATAACGTCTAAGGCTGGCTCTTCCTGCAATGCCTTGTCATCCCAGAAAGTGACATGTGACCCGCCGATTGCTGTTATGCAGTTTGGGAAAACCTCTTTTGCACTTTTTGCGATTTTGAGGGCTGACTTGTAAGTGAGTGTGGTGGAGGTGATGCCGACTATGTCAGGTTTAAATTTAATGAGTTCTTCTCTGACCTGTTCGTGGGTAAGGTTGTATGCTTGGCAATCAACCACGTTAACTTGAAAATTGTTCTTGTGCAATACCGCGCCCAAGTAACCAAGACCCAGTGGCATGAACGCTGGATGCTGATGCGAACCAACTGGGTAGGGTGGATTGACAAGAGTTATGCGAGTTTTCATTGCGCTTCCCTAGGCAATAGGAGTTTACATATTTGGGGTTCATTTACTTTATGCAAAACTAATCGAGTTCTCAACAACGGCGTTTCCATCAAGTTACCAGCCCTTTTGGAGTTTCTTTTGGCTTCAAGAACGCTTCTTTTATGTCCATGTAGAGCCAGTTTCTCTTCCAATTCTTCGCTTTCTCCTTCTTGGTTTTCTTTTTGAATTTGCTAACGACTAGCGAGTCTTTAAAGAAAGGCGCATCCACAATCGTCGTGTGGTATCCTTGTCCGTCTTCGCTGGACACGTCTATGCCTTTTTCATCTGCCAACTGCTTTAGCTCTTTAATGGAGTTGCTGTCGATGGTGCGTCCTAACCATTCTTCGCCAAAAAAGTCCGTGTTGATGCAGTTGAGCATGGGTTTTAAGCCAGCGTCAACCACTTCCTTGAGAACGTCATAGGTGTCGCCTGAAGGATTCTCTAGCGGCATCATGAAAGCCATGCCTGCTTGTTTTGCCATGCTCTCGTAATAGCTTGAGTGGACGATGGCGCATCCTGCGCCTACGATGTCGCCTGTAACCATGCCTTCGACGCCTTCTTCATCGTGCAATTTGACAAGAGTTTTGAGGATGTCTTCGTATGACTTCTTAATTTTGACCCGTTTCAGGGGCACGCCTAAAGTTTTGGATTGGAGCTCCATCAGTTTGAAGCTGTGAAAGACGTAATCTCTCATGTACTCGTAGGTGAGAAGGTAAGCAACCTCATGTCCCTGCTTGAGGACTTTGTGGTAAGCTAAACAACATTCTTTTCCTCCGCTCCAGTGGACAACTAATTTCATTTTGAACGCCTTCTGCTGGAAAAAGGCGGGTGGAACCGCTATAAAGTTTTGCATTAACCAGCAGTAATCAGTCAAATCAGCAAAAATAGCAACAAAATGTTAACCATGACATTTTGAGTTAAAGCTATAAACTGCCAAATAATCAAAACTAAGCAAACATTCAAAGAGAGAGCCACCGTGACACACAGCCAGCTAAACCAAACATGCGGCAACGAGGAGAAGCAAATTTGATTCTTTTAATGACCACAGCGCCCCCTGAAAGCGGCGCATGGTACCTTGGAAAACGCTTGCCTCCGATAGGTTTAATGTACATTGCCGCGTCGCTTGAGAAAGCTGGCTTTGAAGTGCAGATGCTCGATAACTACCTCATGAAAAAATCAATCGCTGAAGTTAAGCAGTTGGTCGCGAAGCTTAATCCGCAAATTGTAGGTATCACATGTGGCTCAGCAACTTACGCACGCTGCATAGAAACCGCCAGAGCCATAAAAGAAGTCTTGCCTAACTGCAGAATCGTCGTGGGCGGATGGCATGCTTCCTATGAACCTGACAGTTTGCTGGCGAACCCAGAAATCGATTATGTTGTTATGGGGGAAGGCGAGAGAGCCATCACACAACTTGCCACCTGCATCACTAACGGCAACGAACCCGCCGCCATGACAATCGCTGGCGTTGCATTGAGGCGGCATGGAAAAAACATCAAAAACCCGCCTAAATTCATCGAAAACATGGATGAACTTCCTTACCCAGCAAGGCACTTGTTGCCGCTTGAACTCTACGACAGAACCATAGAATACCTAAACGTGAAGCCCGCGGATGTCATGAGCATCTCACGCGGGTGCGTCTACAACTGTGGCTTCTGTGAAACAAGAAAACTTTGGGGCAACATCTGCCGAGGCTTCAGCCCGCAAAGGGTTATCGGTGAAATGCAGGATTTAATGAGTAAATACGGCACGAAAGGCATCTATTTTATCAACGACAACTTTACGCTCAGAAAAAAAGAAACCCTGGAATTATGCGAATTAATGGTCAAAAACAAATTGGATTTAGAGTGGGTTTGCGACACACGCGTTGACCTCGTCAACCAAGAACTCCTAGAAAAGATGAGCAGAGCAGGATGCAAGACAATCTGGTTTGGCGTTGAATCAGGCTCAGAAAGAATGCTGCAACGGATTGGCAGAAACACAACGCTGAAGCAGATAGAAACCGCTTTTGAGCTTTGCCGCAAAAACAGAATACAAACCGCCTGCTCGTTTATGCTTGGCATGCCTGATGAGACGCTCAAAGACATGGAGATGTCGCTTAGGTTCGCTAAGAAGTTGAATCCTGACTGGTGTTTGTTTAACGTTTTCATCGCTAACCCAGACAGCAGGCTCTACCAAGAAGTGCTTGAATCAGGAAAATACGATAAACTTGACGATTTCTTGCTGAGTGTGAAAACTGAAGAGTTCGATTACAACTCGCTTCTGGAAATCCAGCGAAGGTATTTTAGGGAATTTAACATGTCGCCAAAGCAAATAATCAAGCGAGTGAGGCGTGAAGGCGTTATCAACTTTGCAAAAAGAAGGCTCAATCCTAAAGCGCCAAAACGTGTTGGAATCGCTTAACAGTTTTAGCACTATTTTTTTGCTATCCAATAACTCATTTCAGGTCTACATAGCAACCGATACAAGTAGAATAACGCGTTTGGGAACATTGCACCGTTTAGGTGGTAATCTGCCCTCTCAAACCGTTCGAAACCTGCTTGTTTGAACGTTTGAGCTATTGCATTGTGGTTTATGGCGTGCTCTTTTTTGTGCCAATAATCAGACAGCGTGTAATCGATTGAGGGCACCCTTAAGCCTGTGATTTGGAAGTAAAAACTGTTGATTAAGGGGTTCGAGTGGAAGTAGAGGCTCTTTACGAGTTCAGCTAGGCTACTGGGCTCGTTCTTCCAGTAAAAAGGCGAAGCCTCATGGTCAATGTAAATTACTCCGCCTTTCTTTAGTAAACCGCAAAGTGTTCGAAGCGCGGCAAGGTAATCGGGCAAGTGATGAAGCACCGAATAACCCACTATCAAATCAAACGCACCTTTTGTGAAGTTTAGGTCTTCGATTGGCGAGTTAATCACTGTGAGTTTGTCGTTGAGGTAGGCGAGGTACTTTTTCTTGAGGATGGCACACATTTCGGCTGAGATGTCTATGGCTGTGACTTTGTAGCCCATCTGTAGCAGTTTACCTGTTAAGTTGCCTGTGCCTGCGCCAACGTCAAGTGCGTTTTTTTGGTTATCAACAATCTGCTTGTCTATCTGCTCAAGAAGCGTCTTTACTCTTTTTTGTTCGCGTTTACTGTACACTTCAGGATGAATCAGCTCGTAGTACTCAGCTTCGCTACGGTGAACCTCAATGTTGGCTTGATGGATTTTCTCTTTTAGCGTTTGGTCTTTAGGCAATACTGTTTGTGCCTTCTTCACGGTTAGGTTTGTTGAGTAATTAGTTTCCAATTAATATATTATTTTCAAAAATTCAAGAATACGCATCGCAAAATCCAAGAGGCATTCTTAACCTACAGTGTCATAAGAAAATCATCACAGCTGTCTTGTCTTTGAATTTGCTCTAAAAATGCGAAAAGTTTAAGCACAAAGCGCCGCCTTTGAGAGATAAACACCCGCGTGAAGCAAAAATGAAGCCTCATATAACATTAGTGAACCCAGCCGCGCCGCCTGCTGCTGCTATGCATTGGCCCTTTGCACTGTTAGGCTTAGGGTACTTAGGTGCAGTTTTAGAAAAAAACAACTACAAAGTTGACGTAATCGATTGCCAAATGCTTAATCTCTCTTTTGAAGACTTCAGAGCTGAGATTGCCAAGCGGCAACCCAACATTGTCGGCATGACTTCCTCCACGTTAACGTATAAATCAGGCTTGAAATTGGTGAAAATCGCCAAAGAAGCTTGCCCCAACTGTATTACAATCGCAGGTGGACCCCACGTTACCTTCTGGGACGACCATGCTCTGGAAGAGTGCCCCGAACTTGACATTGTAGTTAGGAAAGAGGGGGAAGAAACTATGCTGGAACTGGTGCAGAAGATAGAAGCGGGCGAGAGCTACTATGACGTTTTGGGCATCACCTGCAGAAAAGACGGCAAAATCCACAGAACACCAGACCGCCCATACATTGAAGATTTAGATAGCTTGCCGTTTCCAGCGCGCCACCTGTGGCCAATGGAGAAGTTCCGTGAACACGAGGATGTGTTGTATTTGGCGACTAGCAGGGGGTGCGTGTACTGGTGTGAATTCTGCGCTACTGTTAGGATGCACGGTCGCAAGTACCGCATGCGAAGCCCAAAAAACGTAGTTGACGAGATAGAGTTTCTCCACAAGACGTATGGCATGAGCAATTTCACGTTTTGTGATGACGCTTTTACCGTGGACCAGCCCAGAGTCGAGGAATTATGTAATGATATCCTAAAACGCGGCTTAAAGATAAAGTGGAACTGTGGAACACGCGTTGACATGCTAACTAAAGAACTGCTTATCAAAATGAAAGAAGCAGGTTGCATCTCAGTCTGGTTTGGCGTGGAGTCAGGTACACAACAAATGTTAGATGCCATGAAGAAAGGAATCACCCCAGAATTAACCATTAAAGTTCTAGGTTGGGTACGAGAATTAGGGCTCCAGCCAGTTCCAAACGTTATTCTCGGCTTTCCAGGAGAAACCAAAGAGAGCGCTTGGAAGACCATAAAGTTTGTTGAAAAGATATCGCCTGACGCGGTAGGCTTCTACAATGTCGCTACACCTTTCCCTGGCACGCCGATGTACGACATGGTTAAAGAGAAAGGCTGGTTGAGAGTCACAGACTTTGACTTGTACGATACTACAAGACCTACCTTTGAGACACCGTGGCTTAGCATGAAAGAACTTGGAAAACTCCGCGAAGGCGCTTTTCACCATTACTATTTGCGTAGAGCGTACTTCTTTGATAAGAAAAGACGGTTTAAGCTGTCTACAGCATTGATTGTGGCGATGAACCTAATAGCAGACATCAAGCTAAAACTTCGAAGAAACTAAAAACTGCTTACCGCTTTTTTCTTCGTCTAAAGCGTAAGGCTTCAAAAAGAAAAATCGCGGCTGAAACAACCGTCACTATTGTCAAAAGCCAAAAAGCCTCTTGAATCCCAGACCCATAAAACAAATGCGGAATTAAAACCAAAATTTCAGCAATCAAAACACCTACGAATACAAAACCGAAGATTGCAAAGCTTGGAACAAGACTTTTCCCAACCCAAACATACCCTCGCATAGCTGCTTTTTTCTTTACAACGTAATTGCCGTACTCGTCTTTAGTAACTAACTCTAAATCCATGAGCTTTTGCAGGTTTCGGTACGCCACGCTTGGGCTGCTCAGGTTAGCGCCACGCATTAAATCTCTTGGACCAACTGGCTTGCCAGCCTTAACCAAATAAACGTAGGTATCAAACAATGTTGTGTTGAGTTCTTCCTCAAGCTCCAAGGTAAACACCATAAACCACTAATCGCTGTTTATCCTTAAAAAATAAAGCCCCAAACCACCACTAAACTGAATGCTCTCTTAAGCCTTGCACAGCCACATTACCGCTAAAATTGTCCCAAACTCACTACACCCAAAGGCACACGAATCAAATTTGAGTATAGTGATTTATGCAGAATCTTAAGGGGCAAGCGCTATTACGAAAAAATAGCAAAGCATTTCGAAACCAGCGCTTTAAATAGGGGATAGGGGTCTGTGGCAAAGCAAACTGTTTATGGTGTTAGTCTGACTCTGTCTCGTGGGTAGAGTGTTACTTCGCGTATGTTTTTGTTGCCTGTTAATATCATGGTTAGGCGTTCGAGCCCTATTGCCCAGCCTGCGTGGGGTGGCATGCCGTAGTCGTAGGCTTGCAGGTGGCATTTGAAGGATTCTGGGTTTAGTCCTTTCTCTTTGAGTCGCGCGATGAGTTGGTCTTTTTGGGCTATGCGTGTTCCGCCTGAGACGAGTTCGATGTAGCGCCACATTAAGTCGAAGCCTTCGCAGATTTCAGGTTTGTCGTCTTTGGGTTTAATGTAGAAAGCTTTGGCATGCGTGGGCCAATCCGTTATAAAGTAGAAGTAGGGGTAGAGTTTACCCAGTACACGGAATGCTTCTGTTGGGATATCTTCGCCCCACGGAATCGTGACACCTTGCGCTTTGAGGTCTTCTAGGACTTGGTCGTAGGTTAAGCGCTTAAACGGTAATGTGGGCACTTCAAACTTGTAGCCAAGCGCAGACAACTCTGTGGCACATTTCTCCTTAACAGTAGCGCAGGCGTATTGGATAACTTGCTCAAGGAGCGCCATGACATCTTTAGCATCAGCAAACGCTTGCTCAATGTCAACGGAGACGAATTCGCTGAGATGCCTGCGCGTGTGTGATTCTTCAGCGCGGAAAAATGGTCCGACCTCAAAAACTTTCTCAAAACTCAGCGTTAACTCTTCCTTGTAGAGTTGTGGGCTCTGCGCGAGGTAAGCTTTCTGACCGAAATAGTCAACGCTGAAGAGTTCGGCGCCTCCTTCAGTTGCCGAAGCAATAATTCTTGGTGTATGAACCTCCAGAAAACCTTTCTCAAAGAGGAAACCGCGAATTGCTTCTAGGGCGGTGTGTTGGATTTTGAAGGTGGCTAAGGTTTTTTCTTGGGTGAGGTCGAGGGGTCTTGCGTCTAAGCGTGCTTCTATGTTTGCAGGTGTTTTGCCTGTGATGTCGATGGGTAATTGTTCGGTTGCTGTGTTGAATATTTTTATGGCGTTAGGAATGACTTCTATACCTCTGGGCGTCATGTTGGTTTTTTTAACCGTGCCCTTCACGCCGATTGCAAACCGTTTCTGTAGGATGTCAGATTTGGCTAAAACTTCGGGCGGGATTCTTTTTTTGGGAATGGTCAACTGGATGGTGCCTTCGCGGTCTTGCATAATTATGAAGCGGATTCCGCCGAGGTCACGTATGTCTTGAACCCAACCGAAAACTGTTACTTCTTGACCGTCCGTTTCTGGCGTTATGTTGCTAGTATAATGTGTTCTAATCAAATCATCAATAGAGTCCAAATTCATGCCACTTCGCCAATCCTAGTCCGCGATTTCAACACGTAAGGACATTTTACGTATTTTACTAGCTATTTCCTTTAAAGCCTTAACGTCAAAAGGCAGTTGCGCTCCGCGTTTGCGCTTGAGAATTACGCGGGTTTCTGTGGTCCCGTCTGGAAGCCAGATGGTGTTTATTGTTAAGATGCTGAAGGGTATGAATAAATCTTCAAGGAATTTGCGGTCGTCAACTCCATACTCGAGAACGCGAACGTTTTTGCCTGTTTCATCGCCGATGGCTTTGACGATTTTGCCGCCATAACCTAGAATTCTTGGAACATCGCCGTGCCCCACGAGGATGGCTAAGGTTTTTTCTACTTCGACGGCTTTGTAGAAGCAGACGTTCTGTAGGGAAGGATACTTTTCTTCTAGACTCAGCAGTAGGCGGGCGATTTTCAGGTCTAAGTTACTTATTTCGCCAGCTTTCACTTTTGCTGAGCACTTTTGGCATAGAATGCCGCTTTTTAAGCAGAAGCTGCAGAGTTCTGTTTTCATTTGCCGTCGGTTTTTCCTGCAAAGAAGGAGTTTAGCTTTCGTGAATTTTTATCTGGTGAGCGTTATTTCTATGGTGCTGACGTTTGTTCCTTGGTTGCCTTCTTCATGGTCTTGTGGTAGGAATTGGTCTGTTCCAATGCCGATGTTTTTGATTTTTACGTCCGGGAGGAATTTGTGCCTGACTACTTCAACGACATCGATTGCTCGGCAGATGGATCTCCCGCGGGCTTTAACGCTGACTTCTTTTGCGCCGCTGTGGAAGAAGGTGATGCAAGCGAGGACATAGTTCATTGTTGGTTTTTTTCCGATTAAGACTGCGTTGGTTTCTGTCACGTTCGCTACACTCCTAGTTTACTTTGAGTGGTTTGTGTAAAGCTTTTTTTCGAAATAAATACATTGTGGTGGATGCTTGAGGTTCTTACTTTTCAATGAAGACTGGTTTTAGTTTCTTTTTAGCTAAATTAGTTTTTGTTACATAGGAGTTTGTTTATTTTTCAGGCATTAGATTCTTAAGCAACTTCACTATTGTAAAGGTTTAAGTTAACAAAACATGGCAAAAGTGACCAGTTTGGAACCATTAACTAAACGTTCAATCCAGCTGTTAAAAACCCTTTATGAAAAGGGAAAAGCCACAAACACTTACACTTTGAGAGTAAAACAGGATGAATTATCAAATCAACTTGGAGTAAGTAGGCAAGCGTTAAACGTGCATCTGCGCAAACTCAAAAATCGCGGTTACATCCGCACTGGCAGAGGCTTTATCGACGTAACTGAGAAAGGGTTAAGTGCCCTAGGTGTGTCAACCACCCCTGCGTTTGTTTTGCTTAAAGTTTCGCCGATGAAGCGGATTCACGTTTACCAGCAAATCCATGAACTCGGGGTTTCCAGAGCTTTCCGTATTGCAGGAGAAGTTGATGCGCTAATTATTGTTGAGCGAGAAAACCTAGATGAGTTCTTAAAGAAACTCTACAGCATCGATGGCATTGAGGACACGCGTTCTTATGTGACCATTGACACAATCAAGTAGACACACTAAGTTTAGGCGATGTTAGACAAAAGGTATATTTGATACTTAGCCATCAAAGACTTAGCCAAAATGGAAGGTTAACAATAAAATGCCGATATTAGACCCAGTAAAGAAATCCATAGCTCAAAAACACAGGCTTTACATGAAAATCTGCCGAGACTGCGGGGCACGCAACGCTGAAACAGCGTTAAAATGCAGAAAGTGCAAGGGCAAAAACCTGCGCTGGAAGAAACGAGAAATAGTAAAATAACCAGTTCACTTTTATTTTACTTTGTTTTCTCTAACGAAAATGAAGTTTTTATCTGCCAATTTTTAATGCCCAATTAGTGCTGTTTTGCGGAAGATTGTTGCTCTGCCACAGACCCCCCTCCCCCTATTTAAAGCGGGAAACTTTTTTTACTACGTACATGGTGCTTTACTGGTTCGCTAAAGCCTTGAGAAAAATGCTAACGGCTGTCTGTTAGGGTTATGGCAAAATTAAAAGGGAACGCTGACACATTAGCTAACCAGACAAGTGGAGAAGAAGAGTTTGACCAAAGCTGAGATAGCTGTTAGTTATCAGCCTTTTAAAGAAATTGTGGTTATGGAGAAAACCCGTTTCAACTCAGTAGAGGAAATAGCCCGATTCACTTCTGTCATCGCGGGCGGCAAGTTGGCAGGTTTGTACTGGGTGGACGGCGTGGTTTTCCTGTACTTTCCACTTACCGCTTCAACAACCATCGTTGCTAAGGAGCTTTTGGAGCACGGCAAAGTTTACTGGACTTTTGTAGGCTACGCGCTGATGCCAAAGTACACTCAAGTGATCGAAACTAAAGAGAAAATGATTGTACCTGTCGTGGACATTTCATCTGACACAATCTTAAAAACCGTGGCGCAGTGGCTAAAAGAACAGAAACCCTAAGCGCCGAGGGTCAGTTCTTGCCGCAGGTAGTTTTTTTTGGCACCGTTTTCTCGGGAACAGGTCAAGGAAAGAAGTTTATTGATTTGCCTTGGGTGAAGCAGCAGATAGAGGAAAAACTCGGTTTCACACCGTATTCTGGAACGCTAAACCTGCGTTTAACCAAAGAAAGCGTCGAAAACAAAAAACGGCTCGAGGATGCTAAGGGGTTTGTGGTTGAGCCGCAGGCAGGTTACTGTAGAGGCGTAATGTTTAGGGCGCAAATCGATTCTGTGCAGGGTGCAATCATTGTTCCGAAAGTTCCAAAATACCCCAGCAGTGTTTTGGAGGTTATTGCTCCTGTTTACCTACGCGAACACCTTAAGTTAACAGATGGCAGTCAAGTAGTTGTTACCGTCAGCGTTTAGGCGTACAGGACTTCTTGTATTCTGCGATGTACTCCTCTGAACAGCCTGCCCGTTTTAGGTACTCGCCATAGGTTACCAGCGATTTCATAGCTCGCGCCGCGTCCTCAGGTGACCCAAAGGACGGCACACACAACCTGTCAAATCGCGAGCGTGTGTAGAGCGCCATTTCTGTCTCGCCGATGTCACACATGACTATTGGTTTGCTGTATTTGGCAGCGACTTCCACAATACCGTCGATGTATTTTTCTCTGAGACCTGGCATGTGATGTAAACCAAGTAAAATGATGCCGTCAACTTTAGGGTCTTCGAACATCAGCTCAGCGGCGATTTCAAACATTTCATCCGTCACTGAACCTGTCAAATCCACAGGGTTAGAAGTTGTAGCAATCTTTAGTATAACCCCTTTGTCTTTGAGTTCTTGGAATTTTTGCAGTGTCGACTCAGAGAAGCGCTCAACCGTCAACCCTAATGTTTCGCATTCGTCAACTGTCATAACGCCTGGTCCACCAGCATCTGTGAGAATGCCGATGTTTCTGCCTAAAGCAGGCGGCTGCATAGCTAATGCTTTACCCATATCAAAGAATTCTTCCATGTCGCGTGCCCTGATGACTCCGCCCTGCTCAAATGCCGCATCATAAATCTTATCCGACCCCGCGATAGCGCCAGTGTGCGAAGCCGCTGCTCTTGCGCCAGCAGTACTGCGTCCCGACTTGATGGCTACAATTGGTTTTTTAACTGTGACTTTTTTGGCTACGTTGAGAAATTCTCTGCCGTCTTTGACGTCCTCTATGTACATGAGTGTAACCTTGGTGTCGTCATCATAAAACAAATAGTTGAGGATATCTGATTCGCTAACGTCACATTTGTTGCCGAAACTTACGAATTTGCTAACACCCATCTGGCGACCAGTCAAGTAGTCCAGTGCAGCTACACCAAAAGCTCCACTCTGTGTGACCATTGCAATGCTTCCAGGCATAGGTCTTGGCGTCGCAACAACATCATCACCAGTGGTCAGCACCTTCGTCTCAGGCAGGAACAAGGTGTCGATGCCTGTTTTTGAGTAGTAGACGCCTAAGCAGTTGGGTCCTAAAATTCGAATTCCGCCCTTCTTGGCAGTAGCCACCACTTGCTCTTCCAACTCGGCATTGCCGACTTCTCGGAAGCCTGAGCTTATGATTATGGCGGCTTTAACTTTCTTGGCGACAGCCTCCGCCATAACCGAGGGGACAACTTTGGCAGGCACGATAATAACAATCAACTCTACTTCGCAGGGGATACGGGAAAGCGACTTGTAGCATTTGAAGCCTAGAATTGACTCTTCGTTGGGGTTCACAGGGTAGAGCTCACCTTTGAAAACTCCGCGTTCCTTGTTTGTGGAGAAGTTCTTGAAAATAACATGCCCTGCTTTATCAACCTTTTTTGTAGCGCCGATAACGGCGACTGAACGCGGATTGAAAAACGCGTCTAACTGGTGTATTGATTCTTCCATACATACCCCTACTAGCTATTTGCTTGGATGCCCAAGGCATTTTTATGTGTTGCCCTCTATAAAACCACATTCAAGCTCAAATGCATTAATGTTTTGTCATGTATTAACTTTCTTAGAGGTGTTTCCTGACGATTACGATAGGGTTGTGCTTGATGGAGCCAAGCATCTCCCAACTCACTGCATTAACATCCACGCCAAAACGAGAAGCCATGTCCCACACTGTCGCCCCTGAGCCTGGGCCTCGGGCTCTGTCACCTATGTTTGTGATTTTCAATGCCTCGACAGCGGAAAGATTGCAGCCTGCAACTGCAAGGGGCGTGGAACTCTTCTTTAGCTTCAAAACCCTGCCTAAAATGTACGTGGGAGTGCCCCCAAAGGAATGTATGCCTTTTAGAGGATTGGGTCTGGGCGTGAAGAGGAAGTTTCTGAACTTGTAGGTTTTGTCCGTGTCAGCAATAATTACACAAACGTGTGTCTTTAATCGGTGAAGAATTTCGTGCTGAATCTCCACCGCAACAGCCTCACTGTTAGCTAAGGGCAAACTCACATAAGAGTAAGCCAAGTTAGAGCCATCAATCCCGCCCTCGGAACCAAACATCAACGCCTGCAAAAAACCAACACGCTCCAGCGCAACCTGCTTGTGGCGACTACCAGCCTCCAATGGGTACTCGCGCAAACGCTTCAAAAGCCGTTGCCCAAAACCGCAGAGAAAACCAAGACAGTAACCCCAAACAATTCGCATCCAAAAACCCGCCAACACTTTCGCAGTACCGCTTGGTTTTACGGCGCTTTCATCTATCATGTTGCCTGTTGCTGTGGAGATTGCCTTCTCTGAAACCACAACGAAATCACCGTTCTGCACCCTGTTTTGCAGGGCAGTTATGATTTGTTCTGTGTAGTTGTCGTTTGGTTTCCAGTAACAGGTAGCAACCGCTAAGGCAGAGTACGTGGTCATTGATGAGCACTTTCTTCAGAGATGCAATTTGGCTTTCTCTTAAATAAGATTAAGCCAAGTTCTCCAGCCCTACCTGCTCCGCCAACCGCAAAGCCTTATCCATCTCGGATTGCGTTAGCCTTCTGCGCAGTTCTGGGACTTCACCAGCACGCCACGCTGGCCTGTACTGGAACATCAAATTGACCCTTGTTTGTACACCTAAATTCTGGGCTATCCACTCCAGAATCGGCTTAGTGCAACAGTCCAAGTGTCCTGGCAACACTAGCACACGCACGATTAATTCACCATACTTTTTGGCTTCCAGATGGTTGCGAGTGCAAACCTGCCAGTAATTTGGTGCATCCGAAATCCTGTTTGCGCAATCGCTTGGTCCATACTTGAAATCCAAAAGGTAAACATCCGCAAAGCCCGCAAGCAACCGTGCTGTTTCTTGGCTGTAGTAAGAGTTTGAGTTCCAAACCACAGGCACGTTCACGTGTACATGCTTGAAAGTTTCCAGCCAGTGCCAAAGCCACGGCGTCGGCTCTCCCCCGACCAAATTCACGTTTCTGCAACCCTCTAAACGCAGGTTTTCCACTTCTTTTGCCAACTCTTCAGGCTTATACTCCAGCGGCGTTTCTTGCCATTGTGATATTGTCCAGTTCTGGCAGTGCTTGCATCTGATTGTGCAACCCATTGTGAAAACGGTTCCAGAAGGCACCAGCTCAGGCTCCTCCCCCAAATGCGTAAAAATGCTTGAAACACTCATTGATTTGCCGCAGTTGCAAAATCCCCGATGGTCAGCCAAACGGTTCACGCCGCATCGGCGATTGCATAAGTGACAGCACTCAAGAATTTTTTGGGCAATTCTTACTTTCAAATCAAAATACGATTTCTCAGGAACAGCAACCGCATCAAAGTTCATGCCAGCATCAACTTGGCGCTCAAAAGTTAGATACTCCTCTGTGGAGAGCTTATGTTGTTCCCAGAGCGCTTCCAAAGAATCGGCGCTGCCAAATTCAGCCTTGACTTTTCTGGCTAAAAGAAATTTCGCCTTCTTCTTGTTCTCAATTATGGCAAAGTATCTGGCTAAACTTTTCCTTACTAATCTGTCGTCTGGGAAGGCAGGGTTGCTTGTGATTTTATGCATTAGTTTTCGCTTATTCCCGTCTGATTGTTACTAAAACAGTGAGTAGGGAAATCGCAGGTTACTCTGATACACTTTGCCTTTTATTGGGATGCGGTATCCGCACACGGGGCACTGCATGTCGCTTGTGAGTTTCCATTCGACAATTTCGAAGCTGTTGCGTTTAATCACTGCTTGGTCACAGTTGGGGCAATACGTGTTCTCTGAGGGGTGGCCTGGCATGTTACCAAGATAAACGTACTTTAGTCCTTGGTTTTTGGCGGTCATGTAAGCCTCCTCCATGGTCTGCACGCTTGTGGCAGGTATGGTGGTTAATTTGTAGTCTGGGTGGAAGCGCAACAGGTGAAACGGCGTGTCCTCGCCCAAGTAATCCTTAATCCACTTAGCCATTTTCCGAATATTATCCATAGAATCGCCGATTTTTGGCACAACCAAATTAGTAAGCTCAATGTGAACATCGTTCAGCTTGAGTTCCTTTAACGACTCATAAATCGGCTCCACTTTAGGAACCGACATAACAGACTTGTAAAAATCAGGGTCTGCCCCGCCTTTGTAATCAACAGTCGCCGCATCTAAGTAAGGCGCAATGGTCTTGACGGCTTCAGGCGTCATGTAGCCGTTGGTGACAAAAGTGTTAAACAAGCCTGCCTTTTTGGCAAGCTTCGCTGTGTCATAAGCATACTCAAAAAATATAGTGGGCTCCGTGTAAGTGTAGCTGATTCCTTGGCAACCACTGTTCTGCGCTGATTTGACCACCTCTTGGGGCGGAAACAGTTTGCCCGCAATTTCTTTTTCTTGGCTAATCATCCAGTTATCGCAGAACTGGCAGCGGAAGTTGCAGCCAGCCGCCGCAATCGAGAGCACCAGCGCGCCAGGATTAAAGTGTGAGAGCGGTTTTTTGCTAATCGGGTCAACGCCAGCGGAAACGGCTTTGGCGTAGTTGAGTGTGAAGAGGGTTCCGCCTTGGTTTTGTCGGACTAAGCAGAAGCCGGGTGCGCCGTTACTGATGAGGCAACGCCTTGCGCATAAGCAACATTTTACTTTGCTTTCTTCTTGGCGTTCGTAGAGCATAGCTTCATGTAACGACAAAACAATTCACAAAAGAGAATAGATGATTATTTGTTTAAAAATCTTAACTACAGCAGTTTGTTATAGAAGCAGGAGTATTTGCCTGTGTGGCACGCTGGGCCAGTCTGTTCAACCACGTACAGGAGCGAGTCATAGTCGCAGTCGGTTGATACTGAGATGACTTTTTGGGTGTGCCCTGAGGTTTCGCCTTTTATCCAAAGTTCGTTTCGGCTGCGGCTCCAGTAGGTTGCTTTCTTGGTTTTGAGGGTGTGTTCTACAGCTTCTTTGTTGGCGTATGCTTGCATCAAAATTTCCTTTGTCTTTGCGTCTTGAACTATAACGGGAATGAGCCCGTTGCCTTTCTTGAAATCAAGTTTTTCCAGCAAATAGTTTGTTGTCATGGTCTAATAGTTACCCCCATCTTGCGCAAGTAATCTTTCACCACAGGAACAGGATACTTGTTGTAGTGGAAAATTGAAGCCGCCAACGCCGCGTCTGCCTTGCCCTCGGTCAGCACATCAAAGAGGTGTTTGGGGACGCCCGCGCCGCCGCTTGCAATCACTGGCGCTTTCACGTTCTCGGAGATGGTGCGTGTTAGTTCGATGTCGTAGCCGTCTTCGGTGCCGTCTTTATCCATTGAAGTGACTAAGAATTCGCCTGCGCCAAGCTCATTTGCACGTTTAGCCCATGCTATAGCGTCGATGCCTGTGCGTTTTCTTCCCCCGTAAGTGACAACCTCAAACCATACTGGTCCGTCGCTAGTTTTCACGATGGTTTTGCCTTCGCTTGGCGTACTGTTTCTTTTTGCGTCTATGGCGACGACTACGCATTGGCTCCCAAAAACTTCAGCCAACTCCGAAATTACTTTTGGGTTTTCAACTGCTGCCGTGTTAACTGAGACTTTGTCAGCGCCACTGCATAAGACGAGCCGTGCGTCGGCTACGTTGCGGATTCCGCCGCCCACTGTGAAGGGTATGTTGATAGCTTTTGCTACGCCTTCAACGTAATTGCGCATGATGTCGCGCTTCTCGTGTGAAGCGGTTATGTCTAAAAAGACAAGTTCGTCGGCGCCTTCGTCAGAGTAGCGTTTTGCTAATTCTACTGGGTCGCCTGCTTGTTTGAGTTGGACGAAGTTGATGCCTTTGACTACTTTTCCATGGTCAACGTCTAGGCATGGCACGATTCTTTTTGCTAGTGGCATTTTTTATGCTCCTATGGTTTGTATGGCTTGCTTTAACGTAAACTTTTCCTCGTAGAGGGCTTTTCCGATAACTGCGCCTTCCACGCCGATTTCTTTGAGGGCAACCAAATCACCAAGGGTGCCGATTCCGCCTGCCGCAATGATTTTGACATTCGGATACAGTGCGGCTCCGCTGAGCGTTTGCAGGTCTGGTCCAGTGAGCATACCATCTTGTGCAATTGAAGTTATCAGAAAACGGCGCACCCCAAGAGCAGTGTACTTGTCGAGTGCATCGTCAACGGTCATTGCGGTTTTGGTCTGCCAGCCCTCAACCATTATTTGCCCGTCCTTGTTGTCTAAGGCAACGATGACTGATTCATCACTAAATTTCTTTTGGATTTTCGTGATTGCTGAGGGGTCGCTGAAGGCTAAGGCACCCAGTATGACTTGAGTGACGCCTGTCTGCAGAATTTTTTCAGCTATTTCATAACTGCGGATGCCCCCGCCGACTTGAATTGGCAGATCAATGTTTTTTGCAACCTCAGCGATGACGGCGCGGTTGTCGCCGATGCCGAAAGCCGCATCCAAATCGATTATGTGTAGTTTACCTGCGCCCTCGTCTCGCCAGCGTTTTGCGGCTTCAAGGGGCGTGCCGAATTTTTTTTCGTAGGTTTTGGCGGTTTTGGCTTCGCCGCGGGTTAAGCGCACGATTTTTCCACTCATCAAATCTATTGCTGGAATCAACTGCATCTTGGTTTACCTCACGACTGCTTTGGCGAAGTTTTTGAGCATCGCCAAGCCGATGTCTCCTGATTTTTCTGGGTGAAACTGTGTACCGTAAATGTTCTTGCTGACAACTGTTGAGGTAAAGACTGCCCCGTATTCGGTTGTGGTGCAAATTATGCTTTTGTCTTTTGGCACAGGGTAGAGGGAGTGCACAAAGTAGACGTACGAAGCGTCCGCTATCCCGTCTAAGAGTTCGTTTTGTTTTATGATGTTTAGTGTATTCCAACCCATGTGCGGCACCTTAACTGTGCTGGGTAACTGTACGCATTTGCCTTCGAAGAATGCTAAGCCGTTTCCTGGTCCTTCCTGGCTGGTTTCAAAGAACAGTTGCAAGCCCAAGCAAATGCCGAGCAGTGGCGTGCCTTCTTTGACTTTGTTTTGGAGGGTTTCTTTGACGGCGTCAAGTTTTGTGGCTGCGGCGCTAAAGTTTCCGACTCCGGGCAGTGCGATGGCGTCTGCTTCTTTGAGTTCTTTGGCTGTTGTTGCTATTGTTGCGTTTAAGCCTGCTTTTTCCAATGCGATTTTGAGGCTCAACAGGTTGCCTACGCCATAGTCGAATATTGCTGCTTTCGCCACTTAGATGACTCCCTTGGAACTGGGCACGCCTTTACGTCTGGGGTCCAGGGCTATTGCTTGTCTTAGTGATAGGGCTAGGGCTTTGGTTGCGGCTTCTGCTTTGTGGTGGTCGTTGCTGCCGTACTCTACGTACATGTGTACGTTGGCTTGGAGCGCTTGGGCTAAGGATTCGTAGAAGTGGACGATGTCTTCGGTTGGCATGTCTTCTACTTTTTTGCCTCGGAGTTTTAGGTCGATTTTGAAGTATGGGCGCTTGACGAGGTCAACTGCGGCGAATGCGAGTGAGCAGTCCATGGGTGCGGCGGCGTTGCCGAAGCGTGTGATGCCTTCGCGTGTGCCTAAGGCTTTGTTTAGGGCTTCTCCTAAGCCTATGGCTAAGTCTTCTACAGAGTGGTGTGCCAAGTCGCCTTTTACGGAGGCGTTGATGTCGATTAGGCTGTGTGTTGCTAGGGAAGTTATCATGTGGTCTAGGAACGGCACAGGTGTGCATACGCTGACTTTTCCTTCGCCGTCAAGATTCACGCTCACTTTAACTTCGGTTTCTTTGGTTTTACGGTAAACCTCTTCTTTACGCATATCAATCACTTTGAATTTCCTTTAATGCCTCGATTAGTTTAGCGTTCATTTGGGGTGTGCCAATGGTCACGCGGAAGCAGTTATCGTACTGGAGCAGTTTGCCCCATTTCTTGAGCATGATGCCCCTCTTTAGCAGTTTCTCGTAAACCTCATCCGCAGGCTTCTTTGTGTTCATCAGCAAGAAGTCTGCTTGCGACTCGAAGGCTTGTACGCCTTCTATTTGGTTTAGTGCCTTTATGAGTTTTCCGCGTTCAGCCTTCAGTGCCGCTACGGCTTCTTTCATTATGTCCATGTTTTCAAGCATTTTTATGCCCATGCGGATTGAGAAGCCGCTCACTGGGTAAGGAAGCGGAGACTTCTCAGTCAGCAACTTCGCTAATTCAGGGTTTGCAACAGCGTAACCAAGTCGCAGCATTGCTAAGCCGAAGGCTTTGGAGAACGTTCGCAGGATAATCATGTTTGGGAACTCGCGGATTCTTGGCACAAACGAGTAGTCAGCAAATTCCCCGTATGCCTCGTCTAAGATGACGATGCCTGGGAAAGCTTTGACTAAGGTTTCTACGTTTTTTGTTTTCATTTGGTTGGCGGTTGGGTTGTTGGGCGAGCACAGATACAGCAAGCGGGTTTTATCTGAAAATTTAGACAGCATGCCTTGCACGTCTAGTTGGAAATCACTTTTGAGCGGCACCGTAACGTATTCGCCCTCTAGACGCTTTATGCAGAGGCGGGGAATTGCGAAAGATGGAGCAAATGAAACGGCGGCGTCGCCCTTTTCCATGAAGAGGCGTATTGTACGGTCGATTAACTCGTCGCCAGCATTGCCAATCACTAAGTAATCTTTTGGGACACCCATGTATCCTGTGAGTTTTTCTCGTAGCTTAACTTCTTCGTCTTCTGGGTACATGCGCAAGTCAATTTCGTCAGCTAACTCCTTAATGAGTGCTGACTGCTTGGCTCGGTTTATGAAGAAGTTTTCGTTAAAGTTTAGTTTGACAATTTTTGATTGGTCAACGCCAAGTTGCTCCGCTAATCCTTCAGGCGTGACCCCTGCTGAATAGCAGTCTGTTGCCTGCAGTTTTGCTGTTTTTTCTTTTAGCCATTTTTTGTAGGATGCGCTCATTTGTTAAACCTTGCCTCTATTGCTTTGTAGTGATTTGGAAGGTTCTCTGCGTCAGTTAAGACTTTGACGTTGCCCCTGACTTTTTCGAGCCCTTCCTTGGAGCACTCCGTTATGCTGACTCGGCGCATGAAATCGATTGCGGATAGACCTGAGAATGATTGCGCGAACCCGCCAGTGGGAAGAACATGGTTGGTTCCACTCGCGTAGTCGCTCAGCGGAACAGGACTGTACTGACCAATCAAGATTAAGCCTGCCACGAGTTTCTCAGCAAGCTTCTTGGCATCGCTGACTATGACTTCTAAGTGTTCAGCGGCAAACTGGTTTGTCAGCGCCACAGCTTCTTCGATGTCTTTGCAGACGATTATGAAGCCGTATTTGTTTAGTGATTCAACTATTTTTTCTCCTCTTGGAGCAACAGCCGCCAGTTTTGACAGGTTGAGTTGGACTTCTTGGGCAAGTTTTTGCGAAGTTGTGATGAGTCCTGCAACGCTGTCTCCGCCGTGTTCTGCCTGTGAAATCATGTCGTAGGCGATGAGTCGTGCATCAGCCCATTGGTCGGCTAAGATTAGGACTTCGCTTGGACCCGCAGGCATGTCGATGGCTACGTCAGTTGAAACCAGCACTTTAGCCATTGTCACGTACTTGCTGCCTGGCCCCACAATCTTGCGTACGGGTTTTATGGTGTCTGTTCCGTATGCCAAAGCGGCTATAGCTTGGGCTCCGCCGACCTTGTAAACCTCATCTACGCCACAGACATCTGCGGCGACAAGAACAAGAGGGTTCACTTTGCCTTCAGAGTCAGAAGGAGAGCAAACAACCACACGGGGCACGCCTGCGATTTTTGCTGGAACAGCAGTCATAACCACTGTGCTTGGATACGCGGCTTGTCCTCCTGGAACGTAGCAGCCCACGCTTTCGATGGGGCGCAGAACGGTTTGAGTCATGATGCCTTCGTTGAAGGTTGTGACTTGGGTTTGGTTTAGCAGTTGTTTTTGGAAGACGCTGACGCGTTCCTTCATGAATTGGATTGCGGCGACTTGTTCTTTGGTGATTTTGCTGTAGGCTTCCTTGATTTCCTCAGCAGTGGCTTTGAGTGTTTGCGGGGTGAGGTTGGCTTTGTCAAATTTCTGCGCCAACGCAACGAGCGCTTTGTCGCCGTCCTGTTTAACTTGGTTGATGATGGCTTTTACGTTGCTTTCTAGTTCAGCGGTGGCTTTTTGGTCAACTTGTTGGCGTTTGAACCAGTCGGCTGGTAACTCTTTGGATTTGTAGAGTCTCACTTGGACCTTCTGCACGGCTTCTCCTCTCGCTGGTTTATCTCGTCAAGCGCCAGCACCTGCCTCGGCTCGTAAACTACCAGTCCCTGCGCAAGTTTGCGGATTTTTGGTAACAGTTCAATTAGGCAGTCTTTTTCGATGACTGTGTTGACGCCTACCCACGCGTCGTCTGCTAGTGGCGAAATGGTTGGGTTCTTTAGGGCTGGCAGTTCCGTGAGCAGTTTTTGCAGGTTTGCTTTTTTGACATTAACAAATATATGAATCCTCTTTGAGCCGTCCACGACGCCTTTGAGTAATGCAACTATGTCGAAGATTTTTTCTCGTTTCTCTGGGTCTTCGAGAGCTTTCTTGTTGGCAATTAGAATGGCGCTGGATTTGAGGATTGTGTCTATGATTTTTAGGTTGTTGGCTTCTATGGTTGAGCCTGTCTCGGTTACGTCCATGATGCAGTCGCTGTTTTCTGGCGGCTTGGCTTCTGTTGCGCCAAAGGAGAGGAAGATTTTGGCTCTTGGGTTGTCGCCTTTTTTCCACCATGGCGTCACAATTAATGGTTCAGCGTTGCCGAAGCGTTTTTTGTACTGTGGCGTGTTTTTGATGTAGTCTGAAGCTATGTTTAGGTATTCTGTGCTTACGCGGAAGTTTCTGCCTTGACTCCAAACAGCCTCCATGAATTCTCCGATGGTTTCTTGAGGAACGCTTTTTGGCACAGCTATGACGAGCCTGATTTTTCCGTATTCAAGGTTCTGAAGGATTTCTACGTCTGCACGGTTTTCTTTGACCCAGTCTTCTCCTGTTATGCCTATGTCTTGTAAGCCTTCGCTGACAAAAACGGGGATTTCTTGGGGGCGCAGAACTTTCATTTCGATTTGGGGGTCGTTTATGCTGGGGCGGTATGTGCGCTCTGACGAGCCGATTTTGAAGCCTGATTTTGAGAAGAATTCGGCTGTTGCTTTTTCTAGGGAGCCTTTTGGGATGGCAAATTTTATTTTATCCATAAATTTTTTTCACCTAATTTAGAGTTATAACTAAGGGGTTTTTGTTTTGTGAGAACGTTTTGCTGTGGGGTTGCGCCTAATTTCAAATAACTAAACGGTATTGTACTTATGGGGTTTCGATTGCTAACTTGGATGAACGCAATCGCCTTGTATGAACGCAATCCCTCATCATACGTCACTGGAAGACACCTTTGCTTGTCTTCCTAATAAACCTGTTTACTAATATTTAACTGTCGAATGCTAAACTGAGCCTGACTTACGCTTTTTTATCTCAAAAACAATCGGAGGCACCGAAGTTCTAGTCTCCAATTCAACGCTCAACAAGCCCTCCATGATGCCCCTCAAAATCTCGCAATCATGAATGAACGGCGTTTTGAGAAGCAAAAACTTGTCTTTCAAATAGAAGTCGCCGAACCCCTGAACTTTGAGCCTGTGGAACACGGCGTCCCAACTTTCCTGCTTACTTGCATCCGCACCAATCGTTGACTGTATAGAAACTCGAAGAGCATCGCCCATTTTCTTGCCTATATCAAACCATTTTTCTTTTGGAATCTCCTGCGTTAATATGTTGAGTAATTCAACGTTAACGAAGGCTATGCGGCTTATTCCACAGTAGTATTCGCCGGGGTAGCGCCAGTCATGAATCATCATTTTCTTGTAGATGTCAAGCATCTTTGAGATGAGCGGTTTGATTCCTGCTTCTTTGCCTTCTTTTAGGAGCGATTCAATGAAGTCCCGCTCGGCTTTTTCAAGAATAATCGTGGTTCGCTTGGCGTCGTCTCTGTGGCGCGAGTCTTCAGGGAGGTCTTTTCTGTCAGCCTGCATAACTAGTATTCTTCGGGCAATATCTAATATGCCTTATGCATCCAGCAAACATATTAAAACTCAAGTTTCTCGACCCAACTCTTCACTTCCTCAAGTAAAAACAATGCTACAAAAGCAACCGAACCACTGATTGTGCAACGCCACAACCAACCATCAACGCAAACCAAACCCAAAAACCAAAAAGCAACATTCCACACAACCCACTGCTTGTTGTTGTGAGGGGAGAGGGGGGTCACACCCAACAACCCCCAAAAAAACAAACATCAAAAGAATACTTAATAAAACAGGTTCTGCCCTACTTTGTCGCCGATGAAGAATCTAAAAAGCTGATTGATGATGCACTCTAGGGTATCTGAGGCAAAACTCTAAGTAACAACCTTCTTGCGGATAAGGAAGAACAACACAACAAGCCCCAAAATGAACAGCACCAAGCCGACGCCGATGGAAGCAAAATACTCCATGCCGATGACATTCGCTAGCAAGAATGGTATGTAGGTTGGACCAACGAAAATCAAGAACACCGCAACAATTGTTAAAACTATCCGAGTGAATTTAGACTCTATACCGCTAACTTCCACATTCTCATTCTCTTCCATCATACGAACGCCCAACTTACTCTTCTTCAAGTGCATTGTTTTCTATTAATCCTTCTTTTATCTCTTTTCCTAAACTCTTCATCAAAAACTTAAAAACCAGAAATCCAGCGCCCCTATCAGCCTTAAAACCCATAGTTGTCCCCAGCAAACTCACGCCGTCAATCTTTCGCTCCTTCGCCAACGCCAACGTTAAGCCTGTTCCACCGACTATTCTGCCCTTACTGTAGATTACGCCGCCTTTCTCCATAAACTCCGTTGCCAACCGCGGAGACGTAGCAGCAATGTAAACCTGAGTCTTATCCTCAGTAATTGGCACACCGCCCATCGTAACAATGAAGCGGCAACCTATTTCTTCAACAAAATCCATCACCGCATCACAAACCGTATAGTGAGCAACCACATCATCAAACGAAGGCTGAATCTCACCCGTCATGATAACCAAGTTATTCTTCTCCATGGGTGCATAAAAGAACTCATACCTTGGCAGATGACAAATGCCTTTGGATGAGATTGAAACGTAATCGGGAAAAGAAGGCGAATACAACTCCGCAAACGGCTTCGCATCACAGAACTTGATGAGCAAATGTGCCGCAATCCTGCCTACGTTGCCAAAGCCCGGTAGTCCCTGAATAAAAATCGGATTATCCAACGTCGGATTCGAAAGCTTACGCAAATACGGCTTATCCATCGGCAAACCACACGCCCAAATAAAACAATGTTCCCCTCTAAAATGCTTTTGCCGACAAACGAAAAAGAAACTATTAATATTTGACGAAGGAAGTAATAGGTGCGCTGGCGAAATATAAGGAATATTCAGCGGGGTGGGGTAGCCAGGATTAACCCGCTGGGCTCATAACCCAGAGATCAGTAGTTCAAATCTACTCCCCGCTACTAATCCTTCAATTCTACTAAGAAGCACAAAAAAGCGTAAAAAAGACTTAATTTGCATTTCAGCAGGTCAGCAAAACTCTAGCCAACAGAAAGGTCTTATGATTGAAGCAGCAGAATTGCTTTAGCTAAGTCTCCGCCGCATTCTTCAAGCGCTTCTTTAGCCTTCTCCAAACTCTTCCCCGTTTGGTCTGCTACCAGTTGCACGTCTTCTTCGCTGAACGCCGGTTTAGCAGGTGCCCCCACGCCTCGTTTGGAGGGCGCTTGCTCGCTGACTTGTCCGCCGATGACTTGGTACATTTTTTGTCCCTGAACCTGCAGAATAGCTACTTCAGGCTCATCAATAACAATATCTTTAGTGTTAGTTCGGATTATGACCTGTTGGACATCAGCGACGGAGTCCATGTTCATGCCCATGCGCTGCATCAGGCGCTTTTGCTCTCGAGGATTCATTCGTCTATGCATAACTTTTCACTATCCAAGTATTCACGCTAGAAGTTGATATATTTAGCTTTCCTTGCTGCCATGCCTGACCTTGACGGCGACACCTGTCTTGAAAGCCAACATTTCCCCACTGGAGAGCACAGCTCGCCCCACAGCCAAAACACGCCTATCCTCATCCAAAACTATGACTTCATCCTTAGCGCCTATCTCATCGTCAACCTTTACGACGTGAACGGCAAAAACGTCTCCGCCAGCCGCAATGTACTGCGCCACATCGTTCTGCACGGTTACAAAGCATTTGGCGAAAGGCGTGTGCTCAGCCATGAACTGTGCAGCTTTGACGCTCAACGAAAGCATTCCATCAGTTGGGCGCAGCGTCGCTAGTCTTTCTCCGTTTAGGTTAATGTAACGTATCCTGCCTGTCCTAGGCGACAGCTGTATCTCGGTATTATCTGGAAAGAGGAGTTCACCCACGCCTTTGCCGAACTGGTAATCAGCGATGCTTCTTACTTTGCCCACTGGATTTTCCATCGTTTCTCATCATATTCTTTTGTTGATATTTCGACAAGTATAAACATAACAAGGTAATAAAGACACTGAAAGGTGAAAGGTCACAATGAGATGCGAAGTCTGCGGACGTAAAATACACACCGAACCCATACGCGCAATCATCGAGGGAGCAAAACTAACAGTATGCGTCGAATGCTCCAAGCACGGAAAAGTAATCCTGCACGAAGAAGCAGACCTCCCTAAAAAAGTCACAGCTAAACCGCAGGCGCCAATCAGCGTGGTTCCGAAGCGACCAATCGTCGCCAAGGTTGAGATTACACAAGAAGTAACCGAAGATTATGCTAACAAAATAAAAGCAGCAAGAGAAAAACTAGCCTTAAGCCATGAGGAACTCGGCAAAAAAATCAATGAAAAAGCCTCAGTTCTGCGAAATCTTGAAGCGGGAAAGATGGCGCCAAACAATCAACTTGCATCAAAACTTGAACACATGCTAAAAATCAAGCTACTTGTCCCTGTTTCTGAAGAAAAAGTAACCACTTTGCCTAAAGCTACAAGTCAAGAATTGACTTTGGGGGACCTCATTGAGATGGATAAGAAAGGGGAGGCTTCCACAGAACGAAAGCCATCCTAGTCCAGCGTAGGCTTAATCGTGAAGAATCAAGCTTAGATGAACTCAAAAAATTGGCGCAATCCGCTGGTTACACTATTGTTGGAGTTTTAGAGCAAACTCGAAGGCCTGATGCCCGTTACCAGATTGGCGCTGGAAAAGTCGAAGAACTGGCCACTATGGTTAAGGAAACAGGTGCAGAAAAAGTAATTTTCGACAACCCCCTGCGAACCCTGCAGACATATAACCTTGCTAAGGCAACTCGTGTCGAAGTCATAGACCGCTTCCAACTCATCTTAGAAATCTTTACTAAACGAGCCACAACAACCGAAGCGCAACTGCAGATTCAACTTGCCACCCTGCAAAACGAGCTAAAGCACGCCAAAGAAAAAGTGCGACTATCCAAAGGAAGCGAGCAGCCTGGCTTTATGGGTCTTGGTGCTTACGAAGCAGACGTTTACAGAGAAGCCATAAAACGGCAAGTTCAAACAATCCTCAAGAAACTGTCAAGAATCCGAGAGAAAAGAATAATCCAGCGGGAACGAAGAGCAGAACTGGGCTTTCTTAGCATTTCACTTGCAGGTTACACGAGTGCAGGAAAAAGTTCACTGTTCAACGCTCTAGCCGAAGAGACAGCACGGGTGGACAAGGCGTTGTTCACTACGCTTTCAACTACAACTCGTGTGGTGGAGTTCTCAAACCGCCGCTTCCTATTAACCGACACTGTCGGCTTTATTGACCGCTTGCCCATCTCGCTGATTGAGGCGTTCCATTCAACACTGGAAGAAACCATCTACTCAGACCTAATCATTTTGGTCATTGATTTAAATGAGCCAATCCAAACCATAGAGAAGAAAAATAACATCTGCCTTGAAACCATCGAGCGCCTTGGAGCCTCAGGAATACCGCTCATCACCGCCCTAAACAAAATCGATTTAATGAATAAAGATGTGGTAGAGCAGAATGTGCAAGCGCTCAAAGACAAGGTTCATAATCCGATTCTTATTTCAGCCAAATGCAAAACAAACCTCGGCACTCTGAAGAAGGAAATTGTGAAAATTCTCGAGTACTTCGTGCAAGCCCAGTTCTCCGTGCCCTTGACAAACAAGACTATGCCTTTTATGTCGTGGGTGCATGAGAAAACGGTCATAAAAAAAGAAGACTACACCAACGACTCCGTCCAAGTGGTGTTTGAGGCTGACCCAGCCTTAGCGGAGCAAGTGAGAAAGAAAGTGAAAGATTTAAATGGAAAATTCCAAACCAACCCAACCAAATAACAAACCCCAAATAGTTGTACTGCGATGGGGGCACAGGCCACAACGTGACGTGCGATTAACTACTCATGTAGCTTTGACGGCGCGGGCTCTTTGCGCCTCAGGCTTCATACTTTCAGACACGCAAGACAAGCACATAGAACAAACTGTAACCAAAATCAGCAAGGCATGGGGCGGAAAATTCCACTTTGAAATGGGAACCCCTTGGAAAGTGGCAGTTCAAAACTGGAAAGCAAAAGGCGGCATAATCGTGCACTTAACCGCTTACGGAGAAAACATTCAAACAAGCGATGTGCTGAGCCGAATCAAAGCACAGAATAAGGATGTTATGTTGCTTGTTGGGAGCCAAAAGGTGCCGGGCGAATTCTACTCCAGCGAGGTTTCGGATTTCAATGTTGCAGTTGGGAATCAGCCGCACTCTGAATGTTCGGCGCTTGCGATATTTTTGGACCGTTACTTTGAAGGCAAAGAGCTTGCTGAGCCGTTCCAGAACGCTAAGATGGAGATTGTTCCCAAAGAAAGAGGCAAAGAAATCAAGACTCGTCGACGTTAATTCACGTCGATTTTTCATAGATATGTGATAAGAGTTTTATGGAAGCATGTAGCAGTATTATAGGTGTTAAAAGGAACACCAGATATGTTATCGACTATTGATGATGCAACTTTAATGAAAGTGGCTTTGGCATTAGGCGAAGAAGATGCCGTAAAACTTATTGAGCATTTAAAAGGCGTAGACGAAATAACTGATGATGAAATCGCGAACAAAACAGCCATACGTCTAAATTCTGTTCGTAAAATTCTCTACAAACTCTACGACCACTCACTTGTTAGCCTCCGTAGAACACGTGACCCCAAAACAGGCTGGTTTATTTTTCACTGGAAGCTTCAACCAGACCAGCTTGAAGGCTTCATTTTAAGCCAGAAACGCCGTGTTCTGGAAAAACTCAACGTTAGACTGGAATATGAGAAAAACCACGATTTCTACTACTGCGGCAGCCCAGAGTGCAAACGGGTTCCGTTCGAAGAAGCCGTCGAACTGGTTTTTCACTGTTCCACATGCGGCAAACCACTGGTGCATTTTGGAAACGAAACCATGATAAGTAGACTTTCAGAAAAAGTCGAATTGCTCAGGAAGGAACTGGGTGAGTGAGAGGCTTCCTTCAAGGGAGCAAGCAATAGCCCTTCTCAAAGACAACGGTTGCTCAGACCACGTCATTAGCCATTGCCTAGCCGTTGCAGAGTTATCCTTAGAGATTGCAAACAAACTCCAAAAGAAAGGCTTAACAGTTAACCTCGCTCTGGTTGAGGCAGGTGCACTTCTCCATGACATTGGTCGCGCAAAAACGCACACTGTTGACCACGCGGTTGTTGGAGCGCAAATCGCAAAGTCCATAGGGTTACCAGAATCTATTATCAAGGTAATCAAGCGTCATGTCGGTGCTGGCATCACGGCAGAGGAAGCAAAATGGCTTGGCTGGCCACAAGACGTGTACACGCCTCAGTCGCTTGAGGAAAAGGTTGTTTCATACGCTGACAAGCTAATCGACAAGTCAGAGCGAATTTCAATCGAAACAGAAATTAAGCGGCTTCGAGAGGAAAACAAGAGTGAGGCTGCCCAAAGAGTTGGATTGCTTCATCAAGAAATGACTAACTTGCTTGGCAATGAAAAATGACCATCTTAACGTTGCTGGTTAAAGCTTCAAACACAGGCCAACTAAGACAAGTAGGTGACTTGCTATCAGCAGAATTCGAAGACTTAGACGTTGAAGCTAAAGTTTTAGGCAACCCGATCAACAAGTGGGTTCAAGTTTCCCTCTCAGGCGAAGATGAAACCATAGCCGCAAACTACATCAACAAGGAAATCGGCACATGCCCCACAACTCTCGAGAACGCAAAAAACCAGCCAGTCTTGAAAGGTTACATTTCAAAGATTGACCAAACCAAGCAGGAACTAAAAGTTGACGTTGGAATTTTCGAGCCCAAAACGATGCATGCAATTGTTCCTTTGTCGCGTTTGCAAGCTCAACTTGCAGAGGGCAAAGAGGTTGCCTTCAAAAAAATTGTTGATGCCTTCGGGTTGGCTGAAGGGTTGCCTTTAAGCGTTAAAGAAATTGGCGAAGAGGCGGAAGGGTTAGGCACAGAATTATCAAAGCCGCAAGTTGAAAAGTTGCTGGGGTGGCAGCAATCGCTTTTGGATAGACTGATTATTTTGGGTGCAGCCCGCGGCACGGTTGATTCTGTGCTGGAGCGAACAAGGCTAGACAGGGATGTTATCGATTTGGAAGCGCTTGGATTTTTTGAGCATGCTTTAACGTGTAAGCTTGGGACTGATGCGACTGGAGTTATTCCAAGAATTGGGGGGTACTTGAAACATTCTGTTTTTGTTGTCTTTAGTGCCAAGAAAAGCGTTAGTTTTCTGGGTGAACAGGGATTAACCTTATAATCTGGTACATAAATAGTTGAACGCTCTATAATCCAAAAATGAATTATGAGAGGGAGAGGGGTTCATGAGTCAAAGTGAAGATAGAGAGAGAAGAAAATATCGGATAGATATCGGAGCTTATGGCAGCATAGGCGTTGAAGCACCAACAAAAGAGGAGTGCCTCGAATTATTCAAAGAGGTTACTCGAACGCGGCGCGACTCGAAACTAGACGAAGCAATAAGATAAAACACTAAAGTGTTCATTCTCTCTTACTTTTTTATTAAAGTAGTCGCAACTAAAGCGCACTAAGTCAAAAAGTGCCATAACCAATTATTTATTAGCCAAGAACCTGTAAAGCAGAGCTAGAGACCATGCCTAAACCAACCCGAACCCTAATCCTTACGCACGATGTTGATTGGCCACTTAACGGTCCAGGGAAAGCGCATGTTTTAGCCAGACTCGACAGGTTTCCCCCAGAAATTGTAGCCAAAGTAACCAAGGAGGACTTTAACCCTTACTACGGAATACCTACTATAATGGAGATTGAAGAAAAGTTTGGTGTTCGTTCAACTTTTTTCTTTAGACCAAGTTATGATGACGGCAACGGGGTAAGCCAGTATAGAGAAACGATGAATGCGCTGATTTGTGGTGGTTGGGAAGTCGGTTTACACTGCAACGACACAGCTACTTTTGAACAAGTCGCAGAGGAAAAAGCTCTTGTGGAGAAGGCTACTGGTCAGGCGGTGTTTGGTTCGCGGGTTCATTGCCTAAAAGTCTTGGACAGCACTTTTGAGAATCTTGCTAAGGCAGGACTCAAATATGATTCATCACTCTCGTTCAACAAAGAGAAAATAGACCTTAAAAACACCGGGTTCTTGGAGAAGAGCGGGTTGATTGTTTTTCCGATAACTTTTATGGATGCTTACCTGTTCACTTACATGGGGCTGACTGAAGAGACAATCGTGCCTTTCATGGTGAAAACGATAGAGAAACTGTTTGCCCAAGGCGCTCAGATGTTGACGTTGCTTTGGCATGACAACGCCGTTATGATGAAGGGCGGCAGAGCCTATGGGGAACTAATCAAGCAGCTGGCTAATGCCCCAAAAGAGATAAAGTTCCTAAAGGGCATAGAAGCCTACGAGATAGTCAAACAAAAAGGAGAAGCCAAATAATGACAAGCATCTTGGTAACGGGGTCAGGTGGGTCAGGCGGAATAAGCTTTGTCCGAGCGTTGAGGCTTGCAGAGGAACAGCAAAAACAAAAAATGTTCATCGCCGCTACCGACCACAACCCTCACTTTCTACAGTTTCCTCAAGTAGACGGTAGAGCGGTTTCTCCAAGGCATGATGATGCCGCGTTTGTTCCTTTGCTGTTGGAGCTTATCAAGAAGCATAAAGTTGAGTTTTTGCACCCTCACCCAAGCAGTGAAGCACGCATCGTTTCAGAAAATCTTTCCGTTTTCAAGAAAGCGGGCGTTAAGACCTATCTGCCTAACCCAAAATCAATCATGCCCGACAAAACCGAAATCCAAAGCGCCCTCTCAAAAAAGAAAGTGGCAGTCGCTAAAACTGTTGAGTTGACCACTCTTGACGACATTGACAGAGCCTTCTCGGAGCTCGGCGCGCCTCTTTGGATAAGAGCTAAACGCGGAGCAGGCGGAAGGCTGGGCTTGAAGGTGGATTCGCCAGAGCAGGCAAAGCATTGGGTTGAACTAAACAGGCTTCAGCACCGAAGCGAGGTTATAGATTTTATTATTCAAGAGTTTTTGCCGGGCAGGGATTTGGCTGTTGATTCCTTATGGTTCAAAGGACGCTTGGTAACTTCTTACGGGAGGGAGCGGCTTGAGTACTTCCTAAAGCACATTTCGCTCTCAGGAATCACTGGCACTCCAACAATAGCGAGAACTGTGGCTGATGAAAAAGTGAACAAGGTAGGCATCGAAGCGGTAAAAGCGTTAGACCCTAAGCCGCATGGGTTTTTCTCAGCAGACATCAAAGAGGATGCTTCTGGCAACTGTGTGGTTACTGAAGTCGATGGCAAATGGCACACAACCGCGCCGCTTTGGGGCTTTGCCTTCGCAAAAGCATTCAACAAGCCAGAGTTGAACTTAGCTTACCAGTACCTCAAGTTGGCTTTGAGCGATGGCGATGCAGATTTGGGCTTGCCCAGCTACAACCTGTTTCCAGCGGACTACTATTTGGTGCGGCAGCTTGATGCTGGCGTAATTCTTCAAAGTGGGGATAAAACATGGCGCGTAGTTTAGACATCAAAGCTGTTGCTCTTGATTTTGACGGAGTAGTCACCAATCTGGATGTTGACTGGAGGGACGCTGTGCGCCGAGCGTCCGAAATTGCTGGCTACGAAGTGAAAAGCCTCAACGTGTTCTATGAGACTAATGGCGAAACTGGGCTTTTCAAAAAAATCAGCGATGAAATAGAAAAGCTGGAACTGGATGCCATAAAGAAAACGCAGCCTAAGCAAAGCATCAAAGAGTTTCTCCAAAAAATCCGAGAAGAAAAAATTAAAATCTTCATGGTTTCCATGCAGAGTCGCAAGGTAGTTGAAACCTTTCTGAACATGCATGGGTTGGCAGGCTATTTTGAGGATATCATAACACGCGATAGGTGCCCAAGCAAAAGAACCCAAGTTGAGTGCATCCTAAAACAAACGGGAATCACTGCAAGCGAGGTTTTGTTGATTGAGGATTCTAAGAAAAACATCGGTGTATGCAGGAAACTGGGTGTGGTTTGTTTTCTCTTTGACAGGAATGCGAGTCCTAAAAAAACCAAGCACACGTGGAATAGGATTTTGGGTTTATTAAAAATAGGTAATTTGATTTCTTAGAACAGGCTCGCGTTTAGAGTACGTCGTGTTCTTCTTTGCAGTGCGTCTCATAGTCTTCGCGGTTATCGTAAACTTCTTGGTCTATGGGGCACTTGAACTTCTTGTCCTTGGTCATTTCAGGCTCTGGAATAGTTACGCGAGGTGCCGTGCGTTTGAGTTCATCACTTTCAGGCAAAACTTCACCTCCAAAGGTCTGGTTGCTAAAACAGACACATAGCTGGTTGAATGATTATTAAGAGTATGTGACTGTACGTAGCCAACAACCAACCGTTAAAAAGCAAGTGCTAAGCCCAAAATTTGCGTTTAGAAAAAAGAAAAAGAGGGATAACAATTGGAAGGGATTTTACGTTTCAGCTCTTGCGATAGTAGACTATACCTGTTACTCCGCCAAAAGCGACAGCTAATAGTACTCCCCCTACCATGAGGGGCAGAGTATTGTCAAGAGCGCCTGTGTTTGTCGCTATCAAGTTGGCTTCATTTTCAGCACCGGGCACTTGAGCGTCATCAGCGGATTCACGTCCGTCTTGGTATAGTTGATAGATTTTGTCATCCTGTGTTATTGTTGAGTTTTCGTCAGGCGCGATTTTTTCTGGCACGTCAGGGTTCGGTGTGGAATCAGGTGCAGGAGCTATAAGGTTTGGCTCTTCATCTGTTCCTGCTTCTTCTTGGGCTGCTGCCACTGAAAATAAGGCGCTACTCAAGAGAACTGTTGCGAACAGTGATATGACGAGCAGGGTTGTTTTTCGCATTATTTATTCCTCGGTTTTTGCTTGTTAGAAGTAGAGGGTGACTGGGTATTTAGCACCAAGCATGCGAACAAACCGTCCAATTTCTGGAACCATCATGGAAAAGCAACAAATGTTATTTGTGGGTCAAGTCGGGACTTGAATCAGCGACCTTGGCAACAGGGCAACTTGCCTTGTAAGTCTGCGCAGTCAGCGATTTTAGGGTGCGAAAAATGCATAAAGGATAGTGCTGTAACTACTTTTCGAGGGGAAATAAATATGGTTGAAAAAGAATCCGAGACTCTAAAGGGAACAGCCCTTGACATCTACCGTTTACTGCTCAAAGCCAACAAGCCGCTGGGCATCAGAGAAATCCAGCGCATCCTAAAACTCAGCAGTCCCTCAATAGCCCAGCATCACCTCGCCAGATTGGAGGAGGCGTGCCTTGTCAAACGAGAATGGGGCGACTACGTAATCAACCGCGTGGAGCTGCAGAACTGTGTAAAAATCAGTAGCTTCCTAATTCCCCGGCACTTCTTCTACCTCATATTTGCCGTTGGGGTTTTAGCGCTGGAGCTTGTGGTTCTTGAGCCGATTTTCACCCTCGCGTATGCAATCTCAGTCGTCGCCGCACTGGTCTTTATAGTGATTTTCGGATATGAAACAATCAAAGTCTGGCGTAGGGGTAGCCTATAACAAGTCCATGCATGACAGGTTCACGATAACCTGTATTTTTGGCAGTCAAGTGACTGTACTAAACCGTAGTACAAAATCGCCTAGACCGTAGAAATAATAATTTAATATAGCTTTCATAGAAAAGCTGGGGAACGAGAGAAGATGGGAATCTTAACAAGAGCCACAAGAAACATATCCAGAAGAAAAGCAAGAGCGTTCTTGCTGATTGTAGTGTTGAGTTTGGCTTTGGCGATAATAATTTCTTTGCCGCCAAACATCGTCGCAAACCAGAAAGGCAACCAGGGGGTGCTGGACGAAATATTTGGCGTCATCGACAGCAATAATCAGGCTATGAATATCACTGCAACCCAACTGGACTGCTCTCTACAATTACAATTTCTCCATAATCAAGGACCATACAAAAATATGACTATGATGGTAACGCCATTTTTGAACATATCTGACTACGCTAACCTTACCTCTATCCCAGAAATCGCCGACGTTATACCTATAATGTATTATTGGATACCAGATGAGGAGAACTTTTTCTTCAATGCCACTTACAATGGATATAACTACGTGGGCTTCATGAACATTTGGGGAATACCTTTAGACGCCTCTTATCTCGAAAGGTTTCCCTCGGTTATTCCTTCAACGGCCACAGCGACTTTCAGCACAAGAGCAAATATTACCGCTGGCAGAAACCTAGAGGCTGGAGACCATGGCGTCGTCGTTTTGCAGGATTTTATTGCTCATTACTTTAACGCCAGCGTTGGCGACACCGTTAACATTTTAGGGCAAAACTTTACGGTAGTAGGCATTCAGGGAACGAGAAAATCAGGCGGCCAAGAGTTTGATATGTACATGAATCTTGAGGATGCCCAAAAAATCACCAACACAACGGGGCAAGCACTAACCCTCGTAGTTTTTGCTGATAGTGTAGAAAACGTAGAGACAGTCGAGAGTAAAATCAAAACTGAATATTCCCAGCTTGATATTCAGACTAATAAAGCGTTGATAAACAATATTTTAGATGCCCAAGAACAATGGACGCGGCAGATGCAAACAGCACAAGCTAAAATGAGGAATATAGAAAACACCGGTATACTGATTATAGGCATCGTGGTGGCTGCTCAAATCGCCATAATACTGCTTGTCATGATGTATAATGTTCGAGAGAGGACCAGAGAAATCGGAACCCTCAAAGCTATGGGCGCAAGCAACAGAATGATTCTGGGGCAATTCATGATTGAAGGCACACTTCTGAGCCTAATCGCTGGCGTAATCGGTATAGTCATCGGTACAGTTGGTGCATCAGCAATAGGAACCCTGCTTCTGCCACGTCTAAACCAATATGGAGTCGATTTGATAACTGTAGATGGACAAGATGTGGCGGTACCCCTTGCTATTACAATAACCCCCGAGCTTATCCTTGCTGGATTGGGTATTGCATTGGCGCTGGGAGCGCTTGGCAGCCTCTATCCGGCATGGAGAGCAGCAAAAATCCGTCCAGCGGAGGCGATGCGCAATGATTGAGACAGTTGTAAAAATCGAAAACCTATCCAAGACATTTACGCTTGGCAAACGCAAAATACAACCTCTAAACGGCTTAGACCTTGAGGTTAAACGAGGCGAGTTCACAGCCATCATGGGACCTAGCGGTTCAGGCAAAACTACTCTGCTAAATCTTATCGGCTGCATGGACAAACCAACAGACGGCAAAATAACCATAGACAACATAGACATTGCCCATCTGCCAGAATCAGAGCTATACAAGATACGACGAGACAAAATAGGCTTTGTATTCCAAAACTTCAACCTGCTACCCTATCTAAACGCAAGGGAAAACGTCGAGCTAGCAATGGAGTTAGCAAGCAAGTTCAAAGGGCAACGAAAACAGAGAGCACTCGAACTACTCAATACCGTTGGTTTATCTGGAAGAGAACAACACAGACCCCAACATTTAAGCCAAGGAGAACAACAACGGGTCGCAATTGCACGAGCACTAGCCAACGACCCAGCCATAATTTTAGCTGACGAGCCCACGGGCAACTTGGATGCCGCCAACAAACAGGAAATCGTCAAGTTGCTGGCAAAGCTAAACCAGACACAGGGCACAACCATCTTGATGGTGACGCATGACGAGCAGGTTGCGGCACATACAGAACGGATGCTCTTGTTAAATGAGGGAAAAATAACCCAAGAAAAACAGGGCTCATAAAACAGTGCTTGAGCAACAAAACAAATCACAACTCGCGGGGATTTTGAAACCAATGGTGGGCATCAGTGCTCTTTGGCTCGTAAAGCCATGCTGAACTTGCTGTAGTTTTGTATTTTACTTAAGTGGGTTAAGTACTTAAGGGGGGTTAAGTTCCTGCCGTTTTTCAGCCGCGCCCAAGAAAGCCAAACCTAAACCAAGGGCGCTTACCGCTACTTGTACTGCGTCCACAACCAACAAGTAATCCAAACCAGACGCAGGCACAAAAAAGCAATGCGCAGATAAACCCGCTGGAAGATGATGAGCAAGGAAGCTACTTTCTTCTTCTACTACTAGAAAAAACAAAAACCGAAAACAAGTGGTGGGGCTGCCCGGATTTGAACCGGAGTCTATAGAGCCCAAGTCTACAAGCCTAGACCAAGCTAGCCGACAGCCCCAAACCGTGTCGCAGACAACAATAATTTCGCAAGAACCATAAAAACCTTGTCAACCACCAAAACAAAAACAACATCAACCAACCGCACACCCAAACACACAAACACCACAAAAACCAAAACAACCACTAATCAACAACTTGTTTCCTCACCATGCAACAACATACATTTATTAGATTTCCCCTCCGCCTTCTTAAATGGTGAATTTTAATGCATCATAAAGGAAAAACAATAATCATGGCCGCTCTTTTAGGAGTAGCAATCGGCGCATCAGTCGCAACCATATGCCTGCACGCTAAAAAACACCAAGACAAAGGCTACCACTAAACACAAAACCGCCCTTTTCTCTGCCACGTAACCTTATCCAACCGCTCCGCCCAGAACAGCCTTTACTCTAAACTACTCAAACCTCACCACCAAAAACCTCTTCATATAGGAGGATGGTAATTGCAGTGCGATAAAACTGCGACCATTTGAAGTATAAATAAGGGGCTATAACTATAAAATTACAGCTAGCTCAACCCCGCTCCAAAAACACTTAAAAGTTAAAAAGACTTTTTTCAAGTAGTCACCGCGGAGAGGATTTTGTCTTGGTCAACAAGTTACCAATAGAGAAATTGAGAAACGTTTGTGATGCAAGTTTTATGCAGTGCGAATCAACCAAAAACCTGCAACCCCTAAGCGAAATTATCGGACAAGAAAGAGCCGTTCGCGCTCTCAAATTTGGACTCGGCATCAAAAATAACGGCTTTAACATGTACGTTGCAGGTTACCCCGGCACAGGAAGAAAAACCGCCACTAAAAACTTCGTTGAAGCCCAAGCTAAAACACAGCCTGTTCCGCCAGACTGGTGCTACGTAAACAATTTCAGCGATCAATATGAACCAAAAGCTATTCAACTGCCAGCGGGAAAGGGCAAAGAATTCAAAGAAGACATGAAGAACTTTATCGAAAACATAAGAACTGCACTGCCAAAGGCTTTTGAAAGCGAAGACTACATCGCCAGAAGAGAATCAACACTCAAAGGACTCGAAAACCAAAGAAAACAACTAATCCAAGAACTAAACGCAAAAGCCCAACACGAAGGATTCGTAATCCAAACAACACCCATCGGCATCCTGCTCATCCCAGTTTTAGACGGCAAACCACTAAGCGAAGAAGAAATTCTAGCCTTACCCCAAAGCATGAAAAACAGGCTTCAGGAAAAACGCGAACATCTCGAGAAAGAGTTCACTAACACCATGAGACAACTCATTGACATGGAAAGGCAAATCCATGAAGCCCTCAACAAGCTAAACAAAGAAGTTGCCCTCTACGCCATCGGCAACCAAGTGCAGAATCTCATGGAGAAATACAAGGCTCTATCTGAAGTTACAGCTTACCTTAAGGCTGTAGAAAAAGATATCCTAGACAATCTACAGCAGTTTGTAGGAAGAGGAGAACGAAAACAGCAACTTTCCCTCCAGATGCCATGGATGCGCGAAGAACCATTCAGAAAATACGAAGTCAACGTTGTCATCGACAACTCGGAAACCACGGGTGCGCCAGTAGTTATGGAAACCAATCCGACTTACCACAATCTTTTGGGCAAAACAGAAAAAGAAGCCCAGTTTGGTGCGCTCACAACAGACTTTACTATGATTCGAGGTGGTTCAATACATAAAGCAAACGGTGGATACCTTATAATTCCAGTTGAGGACCTGTTAAGAAACCCCTTCTCATATGACGGTTTAAAACGAGACCTAAAAGACGAAAGCATAGTCATAGAAGAACCAGAAGAACGCTACGGCTTTCTGAGCGTTAAAAGCCTCAAGCCGCAACCCATAAAATTAACCGCCAAAGTAATCCTCATTGGTAACCCCTACATTTACCAAATGCTTTTCCAGCTTGACCCTGACTTTCGAGAGCTCTTCAAAATCAAAGCAGAATTCGACACAACGATGCCCCGAACAGAAGAAAAAATCAAAAAGTATGCGGCTTTTGTTTGCATGCTCTGCGAAAAAGAAAACCTCAAGCACCTTGATGGCTCAGGATTAGCCAAACTTGTTGAATACAGTTCAAGAATTGTCGAAGACCAATACAAACTGTCAACTCAATTCTCCAACATCGCCGACATCATCCGAGAATCAAACTATTATGCCACACAAGAAAACTCCCAGCACATAACAGGCGAACACGTAAAGAAAGCCATAGAAGAAAAAATCTACCGCTCAAAACTCATACAAGAAAAAATCCAAGAAATGATACAAAGAGGATTCTTCCTAATAGACACCGTTGCAGAAAAAGTTGGCCAAGTCAACGGGTTAGCAGTCATGGGCTTAGGCGACTTCGCCTTTGGGAACCCCTCACGCGTAACAGCAAGCATCGGCTTAGGCAGAGAAGGCGTAATCGACATCGAGCGAGAATCAAAAATGGGTGGTCCAATCCACACTAAAGGTGTGCTGATCCTAAGCGGTTACATCAACGACAAGTATGCGCGCGATAAGCCGTTGAGTCTTTCCGCTCGGTTGGTTTTCGAACAAAACTATGAGGGAGTTGAGGGCGATAGTGCATCAAGCACAGAATTGTACGCTCTCCTGTCAGCGTTGTCTGGTCTACCGATTAAACAAAACATTGCGGTGACAGGCTCCGTTAACCAGAAAGGTGAAGTCCAAGCTATCGGCGGCGTGAACGAGAAAATTGAAGGATTCTTTGAAGTATGTAAAGCTAAAGGGCTAACTGGCGATCAGGGCGTTATGATTCCTGAAAGCAACGTGCAAAACCTTATGCTAAAAGAAGAAGTCATTGACGCTGTAAAAGCTGGCAAATTCAACATATACTCAGTAAAAACCATCGATGAAGGTATAGAATTGCTTACTGGAACCAAAGCTGGGCAGAGGCAACCAGAAGGCGGCTTTGAAGAAGGGACAGTTAATTACCTTGTGGATAAGCAGCTCAGAGAGATGGCTGATAGACTCAAAGGATACCTGTCTTTTGAGGTGCAAACCAAAAAAATGGAAAGCTAATGAACTATTGGCAAAAATCAGCTTCGTTAATTGCCTTATTTGACGAAAATGTTGTTTCTAACTGTTGATATTAAATCTTAATTCTTAATAATCAAAAGCTTTTTTACTGCTTTCAACCATTACAATGCAGTGGTGTACCCTTGAAAAGCAAGCATAAACGCCTCAGGCTTCTGCTTTTCCCCATATTCATCCCTATATTCATTATAGGATGGTGCATGAGTTTCTTTGGCGATAATCGGAGAGCAAAACAGAAGAAGCATAATACAAAAAACAAAGCGGACTTTAGCTTCATGCCAGCCATTTTTGAAAAGGAACAGGAAATTACATAATAGTATCACTAATAATACATGCTTGTTGGCTGATGTCATACAACCACAATTCCATTTATAGTTGGCGAAGAGTTGTTATTTTGCGAGAAATAGCCATCCAAGAGGTACACCCATGCTTGGCAGACCACCGTTAAACGGGACGCGCGTCGCCCAGACACCCTAAAGAAGGATTAGGGTTACTATTTTTGATTCGCGTTCTCGTCTTAAACTTGGGTGGTCTGCCAAGCCTACTTTTGGTTACAGCAGTTGCATATATGTTTAGTTGGTTTTTTCTATAGAATTTATAAGGGTTAGCTGCAATCATAATGCTGGGAAGCTAACGTTGAGTTATAAGGCAAACATGCATCCGAAGGTCAGCAAGGCAGAAATCGAAATATTCAAAGCCCTAAGCGTTGCTGGATTAACCAATGGCATGGTAACCCAAAAACCCATCATCCTGAAAACCACTATCCCTGACTTTTGCTGGATAAACAAGAAGAAAATCGTCTATATAGATGGACTTCCAGTTCATTCCAGCGATAAACAGCAACAGCGGGATGCCGAGATTTTTGATCTCTTGGAGGCTCAAGGCTGGGATGTGCTTAGGATTCCGTATGAGCCGCCTTTAACCGAGCAAGGTTTGCAAGAGATAGTTTTGACGATAAAACGTTTTTTGAACATTGACGAGGAAGACATTGAGTAAACGGGTTTTGTCAAGGGTCAGGTTCACATTACAACATATCTGCAGATGATTTCGTGTTACCGAGCAACCTTTTTTTGAAAAATGTGTTATTTGACAGGTTCACGGTAAAAGTAACCATACACATAGCAATTTTCGTCTTTTGTAAACAAGGTTTTATTACTCAAATTGCAGTTAACTTAAAGAACCAGCAACCACATACCTAAACAAATTGTAAAACTAAAAACGGGGAAAGTGGTGTAAGCAGCAAGTGGCTCAAGCAACCTTTGAAGAAATAAGCGCATCAGATTTTTTTTACCGTAACCGAGACATTGCAGGCTTAACAAACCCATCACGAGCAATTTTCGTTGCTATACGAGAAATCGTGGAAAACTCGCTCGATGCAGCTGAAAGCCAAAAAATTCCTCCAGACATTTATGTGCGATTGTCGTTCGAAGGAGAAGCTACTAAAGACACGCAAATCTACCGATTAAGAGTTCAAGATAACGGTAGCGGAATACAACCTCGTTTCATTCCTTCAGCTTTTGGGCAGGTTCTCTACGGAAGCAAATACAAACTAAAACAAATGCGTGGAACGTTCGGTTTAGGCGGAAAAATGGCAGTTTTATACGGGCAAATTACGACTCATCAACCTGCGTTTATAACGTCTTGCACTGGGCAAACGAAAATTTACAGTTTCAAACTGATGATTGACATCCAGCGCAACCGCCCCATAATCCTTGACCGAAAAGTCCTCATTAACAAGGACAACTGGCATGGCACCATCGTCGAATTTACCCTCGAAGGCGATTACCTGCGGGCTATGCCAAAAATTTTAGAGTATTTCAAGCAGACCGCCATGGTTAACCCATACGCCAACTTGACATTCGTTGACCCTAAAGGAAGGCTCTACAAGTTCACTCGCGCCACCACAAAAATGCCTGAGCCTCCCAAAGAAACCATGCCGCACCCATACGGTGTTGACGTGGAACTGCTTCAGCGTCTTATCCAGATAACGTCATACAAAACTATGACTGATTTTCTAAAGGGTCATTTTCACCGAGTTGGAGACATTACTGCACAAAAATTCCTCGAATTCAGTGCATTACCTCCCACGAAAAACCCCAAAAAATTATCTCATGAAGAAATAGTCCGCTTGATGCAGAACCTGAAGAAATTCAAGGAGTTCCTTCCACCGGACGCCAGTTGCCTCTCACCATTAGGCGAGGAATTGCTCAAAGCGGGTGTCACGAAGGAACTTAAACCAGAATACCTCGTTGTGCACCAGCGCAAACCGGCCACGTACGCTGGACATCCATTTATCATAGAGATGGCGATGGCATACGGCGGCGAGGTACCCAAACGGGAGAATTTTGTAATCTACCGCTTTGCCAACAAAATCCCCTTACTTTATGATGAAGCAAGCGATGTTTCTTACCGCGTAATCTCTACCATGAATTGGCGACGCTACAAGGTTTCACCAGACATGCCAATCGCCATTGTAGTCCACATTTGCAGTACTAAAGTGCCCTACAAAACTGTTGGGAAAGAATTCATTGCTGACCGACCTGAAGTGCGCAGAGAAGTTGCGAATTCTCTACGTGAAGTTGCTCGTCAACTTCAGCATTTCCTCAGTCGCCAAGAGCATGTGCACATGGAAAAGAAGCGGCTGGGAATCTTCAGTAAATATCTTCCGAAAATTGCTCAGTTCGCAACCACTTTGGCGCAGGAAGAGAAAGTTCCAGATATAGAAAAACTCCTAAAGAGTGTGCAAAAATATGGAGCAGAAGAAAGTTAAGATAACTGAAAAAAAACAAGAGGTCCTCAGAGGACTTAAGACCTTCGGTGCTTCGATTTATAATCAACTCAACCAAGGTGTATTCCCAACAGTAACAATGCCCAGCCGCTCCACTGAAAACATCACATACGATCCATCTCTGCGCCAATACATCCTTGGCGAAAAAAGTGTTGACAGAAGTGCCAGAAACATCCGCCACATTAAACCCTTCACCCAGCTTGCTTGGGTTGCAATGTTTAGTAATGAACTTACTAGTCAGCGTAAAACCTCAACGTTAAGAGATGTCTACTACTCCGCGCAAGCGTACGAAATGACATTTGCTGACCAGCAAGAATCAAACAACATAATCACAGACCTAGAAACTCTTACAGGTTTTGCACGAGAAGACTTCAGCATATTTCCCGAAGAACGCAGCGCAATTTTCGGCGACCTCGACATTGGCTATACTGTTCCCGGCTATGAAGGCAAAACGGTGAATTTAACCAATCATCCTGACGGCGTACTCATTGGACCCGCCGTAACTTCTGCAGAGTTCATAAAAACCAGCGCTGACAAAGTCATAGCCATCGAGAAAGGCGCGCTCTTCACCAGATTCATCGAAGAAAACGTCCACACCAAACACAAATCGTTGTTAATCTCATGCGGTGGACAAGCGCCAAGACAAACCCGCAGTTTCATACGCCGACTGCACGACGAGCTTGGTCTCCCCGTATACATACTGACCGATGGCGACCCTTGGGGCATGCACATCGCCCAAGTCATCATCTCAGGTTCAGCCAATGCTGCCCACTTAAGAGACTTAAACACGCCAGACGCTGTTTGGAGTGGAGTTTGGGCAAGTGACATCATCGAATACAAGTTGCCTACTGATCCGCTAGATGAAGTGGACATCAAACGTCTCTATGAACTGCAGAAAGACCCAAGATACCAAAACGACCCCGTTTGGCAACGCGAAATTAAACTAGCCCTCAAGATTAGGCGTAAGACGGAACTTGAGGCTTTCAGCCGCTATGGCTTAACTTACATTGTAGATGAGTATTTGCCTACTAAACTGGAGCAGCAGCCAAACGGCGCAAACGGCAAGAAAAAGTAATTCTTTGCACTTTTTTACCATATTTAGACTTAAATTACACATCACTACCTTTCACACGATAAGAGTTTATCAACTCGACAGTAAATAGTAAAAGCTGAAGGTCAAGCAATGAAAAAACAAATCAACTGGCAACTAATCTTTAAAGAATGCAAAACCCAGATAGAAGCAGGCATCATCCCACACTTAACAACTCTGCGTCAACCGCAACCTGACTTAGGCAGAGGCGCTGGCGGAGACGCCGTGAAACCCGTGGATTTAGCCGCGGAAACGGCAATCATTAAAACGTTACAGCAACACGGTGTTTCTTTCACGCTGGTCAGCGAGGAGTCAGGCATAAAAGAGTTCGGCAACTCAGCCAAAGAGTGTTATGTAACCGTTGACCCTATTGACGGCACAACGAACCTGATGCATGGGTTGCCCTTTTACGCTTCCTCTATCGCGGTTTCACATAAGCCTGAACTTGCCGATGTTTATGCTGCTTTGGTTGCTGATCTCGCCCACGGTATAACTTATACAGCGTTTAAAGGAGAAGGCGCCTACCGTGACGGCGAAAGAATCTCAACATCAAAAAACACCTCTTTGGATGAAGCATGCTTGGGCTTGGACATAAACAATTATCAAGCCAAACCCATGCTTCCTAAGGTTAGTGCTCTAATCGAGAAGACAAGGCACATTCGACATTTTGGCGCCAACGCCCTAGAAGTCTGCTACGTTGCAGATGGCTCAACAGATGCCTTCATTGATTTGCGGGGGAAAATTCGCACGACTGATGTTGCCGCTGGCTTTCTTATCGTTAAAGAAGCCGGTGGAATAGTAAGCACGGCAGACAATAAAGAAATAAACGTTGGGCTTGACCCTAAACAGAGCCTGAGTTTTATTGCTTCAGGCAACGCGGAGCTTCACAAAAAAATCTTAAATTTGGTAAAACCCTAATGCTGAATTTGCTCTTGCCTCACCCTGCAGCCCTCATAAAAACCGAAAAAACCAGAACACTCCTTATCGCTGATCCTCATCTGGGCTGGGAAAACTCTCTGCAAGAAAAAGGTATCCATGTGCCAAGCCAAACCCAGAAAATCCTAAACAAGCTCATCTCGATTATTACCAAGTACAAGCCTGACAAGCTGGTTATTCTTGGTGACGTGAAGTACACTGTTGTTTCCAGCGAACTGGGTGAATGGCAGGACATCCCTGACTTTTTTGCCAAACTGCAAGACCACATCAGCGACATAGCCATTGTACGTGGTAACCATGACGCTAACCTTGAACCACTCTTGCCAGAGAAAATCTCGCTCTTGCCTGCAACAGGAACCGTTATCGGTGATGTCGGAGTTTTTCATGGACACAAATGGCCTTCTCCAGCCATACTTGGCTGTAAAACGCTGGCTATGGGGCACCTGCATCCAGTGGTTGTTTTCCGTGACCCAGCAGGCTTTAAGATTACACGGCAAGTCTGGATGAGAGCAGGTTGCAAAGCCGAAGCCTTAGCAAAAATTCTCCTGCAAAAACACGGCATAAAAATCGAGGGTTCAGTTGCCCAAACACTACAGAAGCACTACAACGTTAAACCAAAAGCGAATGAACTGATTATTATGCCCAGTTTCAGCGATTTCTTGGGTGGCAGACCAGTAAACGAAACAAAACCACGAAAAGAAATCGGAGCGGAAGCCCTCATTGGACCTGTGTTGCGCTCGGAAGCAATCGATGTGGATGACGCTGAATTGTATCTTTTGGATGGCACTTACCTTGGGACTCTAAACCAGCTAAGGAAACTATAAAGACAAATAGGAATAGGTTACTACTACGTACATCCCAACGCTGGTCTGCTGATGGATAATACCACGTACATCTCAAAACTTAGTTTGTACGTAGGTTCATTTTCCTTAATTTACGCAGTAGACATTCGCGCCTCAGATATGTGCGCACAGCTTTTTTAACTAAAAAACCTGCGCGGGTCAGTATCTATGTCCACAATCGCAGGTTTAGTAGCCTTCAGTGCGTCATCGACTGCTCTTTCCAAGTCGCTGGGTTCTGACACTTTAATTCCCACGCCGCCCGAATGCTTAGCAAAATCGGCAAAACTGTAATCAAATAGTTCTGTCTGCCAGCCCTCGTAGCCCTCAACTTTCTGCTCCTGCATAATCATACCCAACCGCTTATTGTTAATGACAAACACTTTGATGGGCAACTGGTACTTGAGCGCTGTCAAGAAGTCGCCTAAAACCATGGTTAACCCCCCGTCACCAGTTAAACAAACAACCTGCCTTTTCGGGTAAGCCAACGCAGCCGCTAACGCTCCAGGCAAACCAAACCCCATCGTAGCTAAAGTTCCACTCATCACCATCTTCTGAGATTTCTTCATCCTAAAGTTGCGTCCAAACCACCAGCAATTCTCGCCAACATCAAGCGAAATTACCGCGTCATCAGCAATCTTCTCGTTTAACACCTTGATAATGTAAGGTGGACGAATTGGTTTCGCGCTGGCGTCTGCTTCTTTTTCAAGCTGGTTTAGCCACGCCTGCTTGAGCCGTGAAACCTCCGCTAAGTACTCTGCGTTCTCTTTTTTCTTCACGTGCTCAGTCAACTTGGGAATCAAAACCGCACTATTACCCAACAACCCAACCTCCACAGGGTAGCGGCGAGCAATCATTAACGGATTAATGTCAATCTGCACCATGCGTCTCTGCGGAATCTGAGTCAAATCCGAAAAAGACGAGCCAATCACTATTAGCAAATCAGTCTTCTCCATAAGTTCCCCAGCCGCAGTTGAGCCGACACCGCCATGGCAACCAACATACAAAGATTCATTCTCATCAACCACGCCTTTAGCTCTAAAAGTAGCCATAATCGGCGCGCCAATCTTTGAGGCCAACGCTAAAACCTTGTTTCCTTGTCCCCTAGCTCCGAATCCAGCTAAAATCACTGGGCGCTTCGCTTGGTCAATGATGTTTGCTGCCTTCTCAATCACCCATGCCTCTTGGCCATACGCCAAATTAGGCATTCGCCCCTCAAACGGCAAAATCTCTGCTTCATAGGGCAACTTTTGCACATCGTTTGGGATTCCGATGTGGGCAACGCCTTGATCTAAAAGTGCGTGCTTGATTGCCAAAGTCGCCAGCGAAGTCGTTTGGTCTTCAGTCATTAAAGTTTTGTTGTAAACGCTTATGGGCTCAAAAAACGCGTGCTGATCAATCTCTTGCACTGCACCTTGACCAATAAGTCTTCTAGCAACCAAGCCAGTTAAAGCTAAAACAGGCGTATGATCCAGCTGAGCATCATACAAGCCAGTGGCCAGATTCGTTGCGCCAGGACCCGAAATCCCAAGACAGGCTGCCACGTGCCCAGTTAACTTTCCATATGCTGAAGCCATGAATGCTGCTGTTTCTTCATGCCTGACCTGAATGTATTGGACTTTGCCGTTAGTTTTCCGTATGGCATCTACTACGCCGAGGGTTGATGTGCCTGGAATGCCGAAAACATATTTGACTCCCCACTCAGCGATTTGGTTAATCAGAATCTCTGAAACCGTGTGTTCAACCTTTTTTTCTGACGCCTTCTCAGATAGCAAAACGAATGCTGATTTGGGGACTCCGCAAACAGGGCATACCCACTCTTTTGGCAAGTCGGCGAACTTGCGTCCTTCTTTCTCCTCGTCAAACACATAATTACAAACTGTGCACCTGTATTTCGCCATAATCAACCCTCAAAAACATTACAAACTAAATCACCTTCGCGCTTATCAGTTTATTGGAGCCACCGAAAATAATCATTAGCTATCGAACAATTCATAAACCGCTCCAACCAAGTATTTCCCAGTAGAGAGATACGTATGGAAAGTTGGGATGTCATAATCATCGGCGCGGGGTCTGCTGGTTTAGCAGCAGGAATCTACGCTGTACGAAGCGGACTAAAAACACTAATTCTTGACGAAAAATTCGCTGGAGGAACAATCTCTGACGCTCCAACCGTGGTGAACTACCCTGGCTTCGCAGAGGTTAGCGGTGGAGAACTTGCACAGAAAATGGCTGATCACGCTAAAAAACTCGGCGCAACAGTTCGAGATATAGAAGCCGTAACAGCCCTCAACCTGACAGGCGAAACTAAAACAATAACAACCACAAGAACAACCTACCAAGCCAAAGCAGTAATAATCGCCACTGGCTCACACTACAAAGAAATCGGCGTTAAAGGCGAAAAAGAATACCGCGGAAGAGGCGTAAGCTACTGCGGCGTGTGCGATGGGCCCTTCTTTAAGGGCAAAAGAGTGCTCGTTATAGGTGGCGGAAACACGGCGGCAACCACCATTTTGTACCTTGCGGGTATTGCCTCAGAAGTTGTGGTGGTGCACAGGCGAGGTGGTTTTAGGGCTGAAGAATCTCTAGTTAGAGATATTTTAACAAAACCAAATGTTAAGATAATGTGGAATACGGAAGTCCAAGAGATTAAAGGCAACAAGCAAGTAAACGCGGTAGCATTAATTGACAAGATGACTCAAGCAAAAAGTGAGATAAGTGTTGATGCGGTTTTTGTGCAAATCGGTGAAGCACCCAACAGCCAACTTGCTCAAGCCAGCGGTGTTGAAACAGATGAGCATGGATACATTAAAATTGACATTCGGCAACGCACAAACATAGCTGGCGTCTTTGCTGCGGGTGATGTGACTAATCATCCAGTGAAGCAAGTGGGCACAGCGGTGGGTCAAGGCATCACTGCCGCCCTAGAAGCGTACAGTTACATTAGACAACCATATTACAGAAAATAGAGAGAAAGGATTATATGATTCTAAAGCCCTTTTCAAGATTTCAATAAGCTTAGCTAGCATGCTCAAGCTGTCAAGGTAACAGCGGAAACGCGAAAAAGAGGTTTACGAATGAGTGAAAAATGTCTCGCTGTAGTAGAAATCAACCAAGACTTGTGCAGTCGATGTTATGTCTGTAAATCAATCTGCCCTTATGAAGCCATAAAAGCTGACTCAGCTGGAAAAGTGGAAATTAATAATGAAGAATGCCAAGTCTGCGGTATATGCTACAGTGCTTGTCCGTCTTCAGCCATAAAAATGAAGTATTACACCTATGATAATCTTTCCGAATATGTTAAGCAAGCTCGTGGACAAACCAAGAGCGATGTTGACACGCTTGTTTTGATGTGCCGAGGAAACTCGCCTTCAACTGGCGAAGTCCAAGACATCCTCAAAGAGGAAGGTTTGAAGGTTGACAACTATATTGCTCTGCGTGTGCCATGTGCAGGCAGGGTTCCAACTGACTTTGTTTTTGAATCGTTGAATTCAGGCATTAAAAATATTGTTTCTGTGCAGTGTGAAGACCCATTCTGCCGCTACAAAGAAGGCACAAAAATTAACACTCGAAGACTTGTCTTAGCAAGAACCGTGCTCAAGCAGTTAGGCTTTGACGAGGATGCAGTTAGACTCATAAAGTTCTCTCGAAAAGCACTCTACGACGTGCAGGAATGCGTGGGCTGCGGAAAATGCGTCTTTATATGTCCGTATGACGCTTTGGAATTCGAATCGTTTGCCACTCCAAAGGTGAATGAGGATAAATGCGTCGGTTGCGGTGCATGCCAGCTAGTTTGCCCTCACCATGCTATACAAGTGAAAGGATTCGAGTTTGAAAATGTTCTCAAACGTTACGGTGGAGTAGCCGAAAAACTGAAAGCAAAAGGAAATGGTCCAGCAGTTTTGACTTTTGTTTGTCAGTGGTCAGAGTTCTCAGCCTTAGATAACCCAAACAAAGCCTTCGAAGGCAAAAACGTGTTGGCTCTGGAAGTTCCATGCTTCAAATCCCTCGACCCAGTGCATGTGGTGAACGCTCTTAACTGCGGTTTTGACGGTGTGATGGCTGTTGTTTGCTCATCAAAGGACTGCAAGCTTCAAGAAGGCCGTGACACTGCAGAACGCAACTTAGGCGTGATATTTGATGTGCTCAGGAAGGAGGGTTTGCTTGAACGGTTCGCGATTTATGAAGAGTCACCCAGATGCGAAGGAGATTTCGAGCAGAAACTGGATGCTTTCTACAAGAAGATTTCAGCGTTACCTAAATGTGAAATGACAGCGGAGGCGAAAGCATGACCTACAAAATAGTTACTAAAAAAGAACTTGTTCCAAAGATTAAACTCTTCGAGGTTGAAGCTCCAGATGTGGCGGCAAAAGCACAAGCTGGTCAATTTTTAATCGTAATTCACGGCAAGACAGGCGAACGAATGCCCTTAACAATCTGCGGATATGACAAAGTGAAAGGCACGGTTTCTTTTGCATTCCACGAAGTCGGCAAAAGCACAAAAACTTTGGGCTTACTAAACGAAGGCGACTCCATAGACAACGTTACTGGTCCGCTTGGCAATCCTTCAGAGGTTCAAAAATTCGGCAATGTCCTCTGCGTTGGCGGTAGCGTCATGATTGCGCCGCTACTTTTGCAGGTTAAAGCCATGAAGGAAGCAGGTAACAGTGTTACTACTATTCTTGGTGCAAGAACAAAAGAGTTCATTATGATGGAAGAGGAAGCAAAAAAGATGAGCGACAAAGTTTACATTGCGACCGATGACGGCACCAAAGGCTATAAGGGCTTGGATTTTCTCAAAGAATTGCTAAAGAAGGAAAAGTTTGACCGCTGTGTGGTAATGGGTCCAGTTGTCCTCATGAAGGATGTTAGCGAAATCACCAAACCATACAACATTCCGACAATTGTCACCACGACACCCATAATGATTGACGGTATGGGCATGTGCGGCGTTTGCCGTGTAACAGTGGACGGCAAAATGAAGTTCGGCTGTGTTGACGGCCCAGAATTTGAGGGACACAAAGTTGATTTTGACGAGTTAATTATGCGTCAGCGAATGATGCTGCCTGAGGAACGGTTAAGTTCCGTTCTTTGGGAAATGAGAGGAGGTTGCCAATGTGGCAGAAGCAAAGCCTAAACCAAAGTTGAATAAGAAAGCTGTTGAAATGGCAAAGCAGGACCCTAAAGTTAGGGCTAAAAATTTCAGTGAAGTTGCTTTAGGTTATACTGAAGCGGAAGCACAAGAAGAAGCCAGTCGCTGTTTACAGTGTCCAAAGCCCCAATGTGTTACTGGTTGTCCAGTGGAAGTTCCTATTCCAGGCTTCATTAAGCTACTTAAGGAAAAGAAGTACGATGAAGCTATCGCACTGATTAAGTCGAAGAATGCGTTGCCAGCGGTTTGCGGGCGAGTGTGTCCTCAAGAAGTACAATGCCAAGCAAAATGTGTCGTTGGAAAAGTTGGTGAACCAATTAGCATTGGACGGCTTGAGCGTTTCCTTGCAGACTGGGAACGTGACAACGGTTATCAACTTCCGCAGAGGGCTCCGCCAACAGGTAAAAAAGTAGCGATTGTCGGTGCTGGTCCAGCTGGATTGACGGCTGCTGCTGACCTTGTTAAACTTGGTCACGAGGTTACAATGTTTGAGGCACTGCATGTTGGCGGTGGAGTGCTCATGTATGGTATTCCAGAGTTCCGTTTACCTAAAGCCATCGTCCAAAACGAAGTTAATTACATACAAAAGCTTGGCGTTGACTTACGCCTTGGCAACTTAATAGGCAGAATCCACACAATCCCTGAACTCATGAAGGAAGGCGGTTATGACGCTGTTTTCATCGGCAGTGGTGCCGGCTTGCCGCAGTTCACAGGATGCCCGGGAGAAAACTTGGGAGGAATCTATTCAGCTAACGAGTTCCTCATACGCGTTAACCTGATGAAGGCATTCCAGTTCCCAGAGTACGATACGCCAATCCGCATCGGTAAACACGTGGTCGTTATCGGCGGCGGAAACGTTGCCATGGACTGCGCAAGATGCAGTATGCGTTTAGGCTCTGAAGTATGCTTACTCTATAGGCGTTCACGTGACGAATTGCCAGCTAGGCATGAAGAAATTGAAAACGCTGAAGAGGAAGGCTTAGTCTGCAAGTTCTTGGCTGCACCGCTTGAATTCTACGGCGACGAGAAAGGCTGGGTTAAGAGCATGAAATGCATCGCCATGGAACTCACCGAGCCAGATGCGAAAGGCAGAAGAGGAGTCAAACCGATTCCAGGTAGCGAATTCACAATGGACGTTGACACAGTAATCATTGCTATTGGACAAACACCCAACCCAATCATCCAGCGTACAACAGAAGGCTTACAGAGCGACCCACGACACGGGACAATCACAGTTAACGAAGTCGGCAAAACCAGCTTAGACGGCGTTTACGCAGGCGGAGATGTCGCCACGGGCGCGGCAACGGTTATCAGCGCCATGGGTGCAGGCAAACGCGCAGCAAAAGCAATCCACGAATACTTAACAAACAAAAAATAAGCGCAATCTTTCAATCTATCTGAACTATAACTCCCTATTTTAACATATTACATACTTTTTAGAGGGGTGGTTTATTGCTTGCCTTAACCACCCATCCTATAATATAAAAGAACGATAATGCGATTTTTTTAATTTTGTATGTTAAAATTTGGGGTAAGGTGAGGGGGATAAGCCCCTCTCTCTCCGTTCTTCCTTTCTTCCCTTCCTGAAATAGAAAGTGTCTTCTTGATTTAAAAGGGATATTTCGGAAACCGTAATATTCCATTTTCATGTGGCTGGTTGCGGTTTAGGCCAAGACTGTCCCCGCTCCTGTTGAGCGCTCGGCGCGGAAAGATGCAACTGCATAAGCAACCAGTTTCCATCACGCTTTTCCAAGACTCCTGTCAACCGAGCTGGGTATGTAAACTTTTCCACAGCTATTTTTCCGTGGAAAATGATGTCTGTTGCAAACCAAGAAACTGAGCCAGACATGGACACAGCAACGTCTTTGTGTTCGATTGTTACAGAATCGGATTGTTCCCAATCCCTTCTTAAGCACTTAACGAACTGGTTTATGCCTATGCATTTCTCGTCTTCGCCTGAGCCAATGACTACTATATCAGGGTCAGGAGCCCAAAAAGAAAGTACGCCATTTAGGTCTCTCTTTCCGTAAGCCTCAAACATAGCTCTCAACGTTAGAGTAACTTCAGCTTGCGTTTGTCTATCTGATTTCACTTTGTTTCCTCGTCGGCGGAACTTTTGCGGCGTGGCTTTTAAGTGTAACTATTAATTATAGAATGTATTAATCATTAAATTATAACAAATTATGGAATTATACGTTCTTCAGCTTGTTTTTTCCGTAGTCCTTTTGCAAATAATTTTTTTTGCCTAGAAGTAGCACCTGAGACAAGTTCCACCTCAGTATGCAACAGCCTCGAAAGTTCCTTTACGATTTCTTTGTTTACTTTGCCTTTGACTGGTTCCTCGGTGCAATACAGAACGATTTCGTCGCCATCAAGTTTTATTTTAAATTTTGCACTGTTGGGTTTAACAAAAACTGAGATGATTACGCCATCTTTTGTCTCGGTGATGCTCATGCAGTTATGCACTCAGTCTGCTCTTGCGCTTTGCTGTTCTGCAGTGCCCAGCTGAACTTGTTACGTAGAGTTTTTGGGTAGAACTTTTCGATGTCGAACTTAACTTTTTTTGCCCATTTAACATATGCTGTAGGGTCAATGTATGATTTCAGCGAAGTGCCAAGGTTGTATTCTCGCGTTAGCTTAGTTAATTCGATATCTAGTTTTGCTCGCTCAATTCTTGTTTCGAGTGACTCGGTTTTTTTGCCCTCTTTCTTTTTTGCTTCGAGCTGATCTTGGAGTTTTTTGAGGTTTTCTTCTTTCTTGGCTAAGCGCTCATCAAAAGTTGGAGGAATCTTGCGCTTGTGGTTAGCTACTTCTGCCACCTTCAGGTTAGCCATCTTGGCAGCGAAATTTTTCTTGTAGGGCGGGTCATCTTTTGTGATACCGCTTTTTTCTAATTCTTCTTTAACGGTTTTTGTGCACCGCCACGTACGGAAAACTTTGGCTGTTAGCTTGGGCATTTTCTCCGAGAGGAAGCGGCTGACTTTTTTGGAGTCAATGCCTTGGAAGAGGTATTCTTTGCTTTTATCGTTCATGTATTCTTTGATGTTTCGGATGACTTGCGGCGGGGCCTCAACTTCCTTTATCCACCTCACGCTGTCTTTGCCTAGAAAATCGAAGTGTATGATGTTGGGTTCTTTTATTGTGATGTGTTCTGCCCTAAGAGTGATTGCGCCCACTGTGTCGGCTTCATCTGGGTCTTTTTCGTCACCAACTCTCATGTTAGGAACCAGAATAAGCCACGAAACAGTGGCAACTTTGCGTCTCATCTCATCCTTGTCATCGAGGTTTCTGAGGATGTGGGCTTCGATTTGCTTGATTTGTTTGCCGAGTGTTTCTGCTTTTTTGAATTTCTCTTTTTCACGGTTCTGTTTTAGGAAAGCTGTATCGCTAAACCAAACGTACTTGATTTTACCCGTGAGTTTATCCTTCCAACTGGCAACATACATTTTGTTCGGTTCCCAAACAGCCCCAGCCCATCCTGCTTTTTTCGCTTCTTCATCAGTCATTGATGAAGTATTAAGTGTAATGTCGCATTTGCTTGGGCCATCCTTCCATCTTCCACGTTGCGGGTGGTCGCCGCGCCCAGCGAACAGGCAAGACGGCTCAGCAGTCCAGTTGGCTACCTCTAAGCGTTGCCCATCAACTTCTGCGTAACCGAATTTTTCTTTGAACTCTAAACGTTTGACTTTGCGTTCTTCAGCTTGTTTCTTTTTTTCTTCTTTACTTAAAGCCTCTTTTTTCGCTTTGTCTTCAATAATGAAGCTTTTGACTTGGCTGAAGTCAATGTCGTTGATTTCTTCTCCACCGTTGTTTTGGGTTGGGTTATCGATACTTGCCAGATATTTCGGAACGAACGGCGCTAAGTAGTCGGCTGAAGGGTTTTCTTTCTGTAACTGTTCGAGGAATTCTCTCATAAAGTTCTTTGTGAAAACTTTGTCTGGCGGCGGTATAGTGGTTGATAGAGTCCTGCGGATCCATGCGACCGCCATCTGCTCAGTTTTTTCTGAAAGTTTGATGGTGTTACCTTGAATTTTTATGTTAAACCCTTTGTAATCGTAAGGCGGAACGTATATGCCGTTATGTTTTAGGCTTTTCATAACGTGCTTCATAGCTTAAACCTCAATTGCAAGGGCATTCTGTAGACCTTGCCTGACTATTTGCTTATGCATGGTTCTTTTATCTTTCGCTGTCGAACCTGCAACTTTCTATAACCCTATAGTGCGAAGCTTAAAAATGTTGCATCAAAAACGTATTGTTTGTCAGGGAAACAGCTTTTTTTGGCGTTTTGCAGCGCGGTCGCTTTGCAGTTTTTTGTAGACCATTTCAACGTTTTTTCTCTCAACGTATCCTTTGTGTGGTCGAAAACCGCCTGAGAAGCCGCCGGGGATGTGCATTAGTTCATGAATGAGGGTTTTTTCTTGGTCTTCAGGTGACATTTTGTCGTAGATTTCGGAGATGACTTCGATGGTGTATGAGGGGGGAAGGTTTAGGACTCCTTGCCAGATTCTGCCTAAACCGTGGATGCGAGCGATTGTGCGGCGAGCTTTGGAGCCCCTGCTTCGGACGCAGAAGACGAATTGGGGGACGACGTGGTAGAATTCGCATTCTTCCGCAAGCTGGTCGACTTGCTTTTTTATTTCTGGGGCGTCATAATATCTTATCGGTATTTTTTCTCTCTCCGTTTACTTGATGTATTGTTGTTTGGGTTAAAAAGTTAAGTGCTTTTCAAGTTCTCGTTTGTGCTCTTTGACTTAGAGGTCAGCCGATTATTTGCTTTATGAACGGGATTTTCTTTAAGGGATAAACTATCGCCGCTGTTAGCGCAAACGTAATTATGGTGAGTAATGGAATTTCAATTATTGGGTTCATCGTGTTCATGTTTAGTGTGAAGCCCAAGAAGCCAGCCTTAATCGTCTCCATCACAATGATGTGTAACAGGTAAATCGGTAGGGTGTTTTGGCTTATCCAATGCAGCAAGTTGTTAGCTATGGGGTGACCATTTTCGATTTTGCTTTTTGGAATGGCGGTTAAGAGAAGAAAAAGTGATGTTGATGCCATTATAAGGGTGACGTTTAGGGGTTCATGGAAAAAACCGGTGAATTTTTCGCCTGCAGTAGCGGTTATCCACCATGACCCAAATATTGTTGCCGAAACTCCTGTGACAACGCCAAGTATCGCTACCCACGAACGGGCTTTGACCTTGAGTAAGTAAATGCCTAAGAGGAAGTAGCCTATCCAGCCTGTGAAAACAAACATTACGGGGTTAAAACCGAAAGAGGCGAATTGGTTGATGAATGGAACGGCGGTGTTGCCGATGAACCACAGGACTAGCAGGTACTTGAATTTGTCTCGGTTAACATGTTTGACTATCACACGCAGGACGGGTGTGGCGAGGTAGAGTCCGACTAGCAGGTAGAGGAACCAGAGGTGGTAGTATGAGCCGGAGAGTAGCCCTTGCAGTACACTGTTTACTGTAAGTGGTTGCCCGCTGACGAATACGCCCCAGCCGAAGTAGGCTATGGTCCAGAAAATCATGGGTAGCCCCACGCGCATGAAGCGTTTTTTGAAGAAGACTTTGAGTGGTTCGTCGGCCTTTGCAGGGTCAAGGAGCAGTGCGCCGCTTAACATGACAAACAGGGGAACGGCTAGGTTTGCAACAGCTGCGTAGATGTCTATTGTCCACCATGTTTTCATAACTGTGGGTGTGATCTCGCCCGGGATAATGTATGGAAATGCTGTGGCGTGGACAAGAACAACGAGTAGAATGGCGAGGGAGCGGATTAAATCAACTGAGTATGGTGCTGCTGTTGCTCCTGCTGTTTGGGTTCCAATATTCGCCATTTTAGCATCGCGTTTGGTCTGCCCAACAGAAGAATCACTTATAAGGGTAGTGAAGCCAAATGTGAAAAAGTCAGGATGAAAAAGGGATTATTGTTTTGGGGTTTTGCCGTTGTAGTCTGTTTTGAGCACGTTCATGCCGCTTATGACTGCTTCCATGCTTGCTTTTACGATGTCTTCGCGTACGCCCATGGCTGTGACGACTCGGTTGCCTTTGCGCATGCGTACGACGACTTCGACCATGGCGTCTGTTCCGCCTGTGATGGCTTTGACCATGTATTGTTCTAGCGTTATGGGTTCGACTTCTGCGATGGCGTTTCTAACCGCGTTTATGGCTGCGTCGACTGGTCCGACGCCGACTGCTGTGCCCCAGACTGTTCTGTCGTTGACTTTTAGGCGTACTGAGGCTGTTGAGGTGACTTTGTCGCCGCCCACATATGTCATTTCTTCAAGTTGGATGGGTTTTTCTTTGCTGCTGAGCCCCATGACGTTTTCTGCTATGGCGAGGACGTCGGCATCCATAACGCTTTTGCCTTTGTCGCCTAGGTCTTTGATACGTTGGAAGATTTCTTTGAATTGTTCGTCTGTGGGTTTTATGCCCATGTATTGGAGGCTGTCTCGTATGGCGTGTGAACCTGAGTGTTTGCCGGGTGAGAGGCGTCTTGTGCGTCCTACGAGTTCTGGTGTGATGGGTTCGTAGGTTAGGGGGTTTTGGAGTAGTCCTTGGGTGTGTATGCCTGATTCATGTGTGAAGGCGTTTTCGCCGACGATGGCTTTGTTGGGTTGTACATAGATGCCTGTTAGGCGTGAAACCAGTTGCGAGGTGCCGTAGAGGAGTTCGGTTTTTATGTTTAGGTCTAGTTTGTAGAGTGCTTTTAGGGTAACTACGATTTCTTCTAGGGAAGCGTTTCCAGCGCGTTCGCCCAAGCCGTTTATGGTTGCGTGTGCTTCTTGTGCTCCTGCGCCTAGTGCAGCGATTGTGTTGGCGACTGCCATGCCGAAGTCGTTGTGACAGTGAACTCCGACGGGGACTTCAAGTTGGTCTACTATTTTTGAGTAGAATTCAAACGAGCGGTCGGGTGTGAGGATGCCTACGGTGTCGCATGGGACGATGCGGTCTGCGCCTGCCTCTTGGGCGGCTTGGAGGACTTTGGTTAGGTAGTCAAAGTCTGAGCGTGTTGCGTCTTCAGCTAGGTATTCTACGGTCAAGCCGTGTTTTTTGGCGTATGCGACGAGTTCTTTGGTGGTGTTTAGTATGTCGTCTCGTGTCTTGTGGAGTTTGCACTCGATGTGCAAATCAGAGGTTGGGATAATCATGCTGATGCCCGAAGCACCGCTTTTGAGTACGGCATCGATGTCCCCTTTGGTACCTCTTGCGGCACTGTAGACTTGCGCTTTCAAGCCCTGCTTGGCGATTAGTTTGACGGCTTCAAGTTCGCCCTCAGAAACCGCCGCGAAACCAGCCTCAATGAAGTCTACGCCGAGCTCGTCTAGGCGCTGGGCTATTCTGAGTTTGGTTTCAGGTACAAGTGATACTCCGGGTGTTTGTTCACCATCACGCAGGGTGGTGTCTAAAAATTTTATTTTTTTAGGGAAGCGATTGAATAAAGCAATACCCCATTTAAATCACATCTCTCTTGAAGGCGTGTTGCGAAGATATAAGATTTATGGTGCAGCGATTCACTGTTGTGTGCCTTCTCTATCTTGGTGCGTCGTTTCTGTCTTAAGTAATGGGTTTTTGAAAAGTTTAAATGTGTGTTGTCCCACTCTATAGATGTGGGAAATGTGGAAGAGCAGGTTACTCTAAAAATTGACTCAAAAGGCAGAATGTGTATCCCTAGCGAGTTCCGAGAAGAAATCGGAGATGTTGTCATCATGAAGAAAACCGCTGAAGGTTTCCTTATTCTGCCTGGTAAGCAAGAGAATTTCATTGAATCCTTCAACAAAATGATAACTTCTGAGCCTAAACGCAAAGGTAAACCCAAACTTGCAACACCTGAAGAAATGAAGTCGGTTTGGAGAACCGTCAAGTGATAGTTGGCTTAGACACCAATATCCTTTGCTATGCCCTTGACCCAGCGTATCCTGAGCATGCAAAAGTCAAAAACCTGTTAACTAACTTATCGCCAGAAAACATGGTTGCCATAAACCCAACCGTGCTCCATGAAGCCTACCACACGCTCGTTCACTATTTAGAATGGACGCCAGAAGAAGCTGCCAGACGTCTCTTGGCAATGCTAAAACACCCCTACATCAAATTTTACAACCAAACCCAAAAAACCAGTCAAATCGCTCTGCACCTTGCAACAAAACATGGCTTAGACGGCAGAGATGCGCTCATAATAGCCAACTACGTAGCAAACAAAACCCCAACACTATGTACCCATGACAAACCCCTGCTAAAACTACAAAAAATAGCATGGAAAAACACCAACTTAACCCTAAAAGACCCACTAAACCAAAAATAAGGTGTTCAGGTTTTTTTGCTGGTTAGGCTGTTTTTGGCAGTTTCACCACAAGAAACCTGAAAACGCCCTCTCCGGTGTTGCGAAGAAGATGCGGAATCCCCTTCGGACTGTCGATTATTGTGTCCTTTTCCACTTCTTGGGCTTCTTCGCCGACCTCAACAACACCCTTGCCCTCCAAAATGTAGAAGAACACGCCCTCAGGCGTAGTGTGCCGCTTAAGACTCTGACCAGCCCCCAAGGCCATGTGGATAACGTCAGCGTCTTTTGATTCAAAGATTCTTCGCGCGTCAACCCCGTGAGCATTCGGGAAAGACTCAGTATCTTCAACCTTAACGATTCTCATAACAACACACTAGGCGACAATAACAATTTAGAGTTTCCCCCTAACAACTAAGGGACACCTTTTACATTTTCACCCTACACACTTAATTGGCAAAGCGTGCTGTGAGCGACAGTTTGATGGTTGCTGCTTGCGGATTTGGCTACAACCTGCCTGCAGTTTGGGGCTAACGCTGACGCAAAAAAGCAATCCATCGCAAAGTCTGCTGGTAGATGATGAGTAGGGCAGGCACTCTCTTCTTCTACTAATAAAAAAAACAAACCTAACCAAACGACTTAACCTACCCTATAGGGGATAGGGTATACGGCAAAGCAACAAACCATCACACAAACAACCATACAAAAAACAAAACCTAAACGGAAGACTATATCTGCAACATCAAACCATCCATTGTTGAACCAAACATGAGTTCAGACAAGGAAATGCGCAAAATCCCAACCAGCCGCATCAAAATCCTAACCAAAGACGCCAAACAAATGGTCAACGGACCATACTACTGCCCAAAATGCCGAAAAGAACTCCTACAAATCTACGCTGACGTCAAAAACAAACAAGCCTACGCCATATGCAAATGCGGACTAGAATGGCAACTAACCTACGCCCCAGTCTTCCAACCCATTGACTACTACAACAAATTTCGAGACCTCTGGAAAAAACAAAGCTACGGCATAATCAAACAAAAATAAACCAAACACCACCTTAAACCGAAAACAACAAACCCCTATAAACAACCAACCGTTACTAAAAAAAGGGCAAACCCAACTTGACCACCCAACAAAAACTTGAATTCACACGACCACTGCTCATTTTAGGAAACCTCACACTCTTAGGATGGCTTTTTTTAGCATTCCTCAGCGTGTACATATTCAATGAAATCTACGGCTACCTATACCTACTACTATTAACCATCACAATTTACGGAATCCTGCGCAGACTCGGCTGTAACAGTTGCTACATGTGCAAAACCTGCACCAGCGGATTCGGCAGGTTAGCTGGAGTATTCTTCGGCAAAGGTTTCGTGAAAAAGGAAAGCGCTGGCAACAGACGAGGAATGATAGCTTTTGTTTACTTTCTACTCTTTCCGTTACCAACCACGGTTTTAGCATTGACTATCTGGAACGCTTTCTCATTTACTGTTCTGGCAGTCTTTGCGTGCCTTTTGACAGTAGCGTTCTACAGCTTAACAACTTGGTTAAACCACTAATCCGCCTAAAAATTATATAATTTGGGATAAGTTTTTAATGCCTCCTACCATAGTGTATCTATTCATTGCCGAAGATGAACAGATGAGAAGCCCAATCAACCCCAAGCTTGTTAAACTAATAATTATTGTTGCTTTATCATTAATATTGGCTGTTCCCACGGTTTCTTTCACCAAGGTTGCCGCCCAAACAAGCGACCAATATTATGACAAATCTTTCGCTTGGGACTACAATGGAAACCACTGGAAATGGAACCTAAGCATCCCCAAGGCTCTCTACGATGCCTACAAGGAAGTGTCAATACGTTCCCGAACAAGAAATGGCCCGGATGGCTATGGTTTTCTAACGACAACAAACGATTATTACTTAAGAGCCCTCGCGCAGAAACTGAACGAAACCGCAACATCGATGAACTACGGCACATATGACCAAGTCAGCTTCGTTCTTGCATTTGTCCAAAGCTTAACCTACACCTCCGACTCAGTAACCACTAGCTACGACGAATACCCAAGATTCCCCATCGAAACGCTAGTCGATGAAGGCGGAGACTGCGAAGACACATCTATACTCTTTGCAACATTAACACTAATCTTGGGATACGGCACAGTCTACATTAATCCACCAAACCACTACGCCGTCGGAATTCTAGGAAATGGTCTTATAGGCGTCTCATGGACATACCCTAAAGACTCCAACAACACATACTATTATTGCGAAACAACAGGAAGCGGTTTCAAAATCGGCATGCTTCCCGAAGAATTCAGCGGTCTATCCGCTTATGTTTACCCAATAGACGAAAGAGAACAATATGTTCCTCCAATAGTAGTGATACCTAAAGCAACACCAACCCCGGGAGCAGCAATCTCAAAAACACCACTTCCCACAACTTCGTCATCCTCTAATGTTGGAGACCCAACTATTCAGCCAGTAATGCCCTTATCGCTTGACTTAATCAACAAAAACCCCGTTCTGTTTGCAATAATTATTGCTGCGATAGCGGGTTCAATCTTGATGGCTGTCATTTCGGTTAGAAAACCTAAGAACCGAACGGTTTTGCTCACTGAGGAACCCAAAGAAGCTGCTTCCCAGAAATCCCTTGATGGTGGTTCGGAAACAGAGAAGTTCTGTATTTATTGTGGTCAAAACAACAAAGACTACGCCGTTTATTGCGAACGTTGCGGTAAACAAATTGCTTAATCGGCCGCTCATTTGGCAGATTTTTCTAGTTCATTGAAGGTTTCTTCTGCAATTACGTAGAGCTTGTTTTTGGCGTAACCAACAATCGCTATTTCAAGCAAGACTATGACTGAAAGGAAAACCGCTAAGCCCCACGCTAAATTAATTAACGATTGAGTTGCCTGCAAATTTACATCGCCCTCAACGGTGACAATCCAGCTCCAAAAACTAGGAGCCCGTTCAGCCATAAAAGCGGTTAAATCATTAGCCATCCAAACGCACAAGCTTGCCAGTGCGACCGCTAAGATGCAGCCGATTATGGTGATGTTTTTCCAGTCAGAAGCTAAGTTGGAAGAAGCAGACAGTTTTGTTTGAGAACCCTGAGCTTCCAAATTAATTATTACCTTTTTCTTCGCGGTTCTTGGCGCTATACCCCAAAGTGACCCCTGCGAAAACTTGATTTGTTTTGTTGGTTCTTCTGAGAGTATTTTGTAGCCTTTCGCTGTAAAGTTGTCTTTTAGTTTTGTGTAAGCTTCATCAATATTTAGACTGACAGTTCGCTCAAGCGTAGGCATAGCTTAAAGATAGCGTTTGTTGTTATTGTGGTTTTTCGTTAGGTTTGAAAAGTTTCTTTTGGTATTGTGATTTAGGCTTAAAACCCCTAATTGGCTGGCGTACCATGGCTCGCTGTCGTTCAAGGTTTTTTATGCGTGCATAGAGCTTGGAGACTTTGGTTTTGGACGGCACTTTTGATTTTGGTTTATGAATTGGTACAGGCGTGAATGGTTGAGTGATTTCTAGCTTCGTCCGCTTGGATTTCTTGAATGGAGCATCACGCACTTTCTTGAATGTAACGTGCCCTTCTTTGAGGTTGACTTCCTGCACTTCCCAGCCTGCATTTAGCCAAGCCTTCGTGTGGATGCTTGATGAGTTGTTGCTCCACCATGCAGGGTCTCGGTAAGCGTTCATTGGGAGGTTGCTGCCGATTAAGCCGTCGATGCGTGCAAATGAAAGCTTCACTAGGTTTGTGAATGACGCTCGGAATTTTAGGTGGCTTTCAAGTCCAGCGTACTTGGATGCGGTTCGTGGTGAAACTATTCGTCTGGCGCAGTGCAGGCAAAGCATTTTGGTTGGGTCGCCTGTGGCAACATCTGGGGTCATACAGTCTCGGCAGAACAGTTTTTTGCAACGTTCGCACTTGCGCATGTATGTAGTTTGTATTACTCTGCCGCATATGCCGCATTCATCTTTCAATGTTACTGCACCTGTGACCTGTAGGAAGCCGTTACCATTACCTTTGCTTTTTTAGGGATATTAATTTTGACCTGTTTAAAGCTGCTTTTCTTTCTGAAATTGTGATTATGGCGTTTTTATGGGTGTTTTCTTTTCTAGTAGTTGTTGTGTAGCCCCTCCCTCTTTCAACAATTAGCGGGATGTCTAAAGCGTTGTTTGTTGGTTTCTGTTTGTGGTTTGGGTTGCTGGTTGGTTGTGGATGTTGCACAAGCAGTAGGGTGAGTTTTGTGTTGCTTGCTTTTTTCTGTTTTTTCACCAACTGCGATATGGTAATATTGCCTACGTGGTGGTTTGGTTCCAGTAGTAAACTGTCTTGTACTCTACTTTAGAGACTGGGTAAGCTGAATCCTCATAGACTATGTCTAGGCTGGTGCCATATTTTGCCAGCAGTTCACTCATGATTGTTGCGATTTGCTGTGTTTTATCGTCTGTTGACCAGAACCCCCAGATGGTGTCGTTGGGGTTGCGCATGCCCCACCCGTAATTGTGAGGCAAAACCAGCGCTACCTCAGGGCTACTTTTATCCACAAACTGTTTGTTGTTGATGTCGTTCCAGAACCGTTCAAGCGCAAGGTAATGTTGCTTAGTCATAGCTGCTGCGGTGTTGCCCTTATCATCTTTGGCGTAATTAAAAATCGTTATGTACTTGGCGCCTGCTTGATAGGCGCTGAGCATTTGGCTGTAAATTTTCTCTGGAGTATCAAGGAAAGGCACCTCATCGTACTTCCATGTAATCATGGCGCCCCACTCCTTATCCTGAAGCCGCGCTGCACCTTTCACTTGAGCTATCTGCTGAGCAACACTCGCATTCCACCCTAACTCAGCAAATAAAACATCGTATCCCCCTAAATAATCCCACCAATAGAGCCCATAATCAGAAGTGAAAGTGGTAATTCCTACAGCATTTAAGGTTGAAAGCCCCGGGTCACCATCACTTAACACTTCATTAATGAAAAATTCCGCTTCTAAATCATAGTTTTCAGGCTCAGTGCCATTATAGACGAAATCAAGCATTTTGAGATATATCTCATAGAGCGCTTGGAGTGCGGGATGGTCATGGCCGCTTAGGTTTTCTCCATAAGCTCTATACCAGTCTGCCCAGTACCCATCCAACTGGATTCCACCTGGTTCATCGTTGTAATACATACCAAGGAACTTGTCGCCCCAGCGTTGTGTCCAGTTCTGCTTGATGCTGTCCAGTGGTTCCAGCCAAAACCAAGTAGACTCGTTTTTTTCTATAACATCATAGATGCCTAAGTTAACTATGATGCTTAATCCGTTTGCTACGGCGTAATCGCAGGCTTCATACACTGCAGACTGGTTCCTGCTCAACACGCTTCTGCCCGAATCTAAAATAAACAGGTTAGTGTACGCTTTTGTTCTGTCGATAAGCGCTTTCGCTTCAGCGGTGGTGTTTCCGCAAAAAGCAACCCCGACAAAAACGCCTGGGTCCGCTTTCACTCGGCTCCAGCCTAAATAGTACATGTGAAAGCCCAAGATTGAAACTGCCAGAACTGTAATCAGCAAGGCTCCAACAACATACTTACCAATTCTTTTGAACCCGCTCACACCTCGCTTTACATTAAAAATTCACGTGTACCCGCTTAAATCTTACGATAAAACCGCCAAAACACGCTCCGCCCGTAGAACAGCAGTATTGTTCCAGTTTTGGAACATAATGTTCCTTCTGTAGAACTAAAAGCCCCTGCCCCATGGTACTGGTGGCGAGAGAAATGAACAAATCAGTACCCACTATCATAATCATGGTAATTATAGCCGCCTCCAGCATACTCATGACTGAACCAGCAGAGGCAAGTGGCAACGTGATTGTTGTTCCAGACGATTTCCCAACTATAAATCAGGCAATCCAGAACGCTACAGAAGGCGACACCATCCTCGTCAGACAGGGCATGTACAACGAAACCCTAGTAATCGACAAAGCCATAACACTGAAAGGAGAAGATACAAACAAAACAATTATAAACGGAAACATGTCTGGAACTGTAATCCAAATCCTATACGACAACGTCGCAATAACAGGTTTCACCGTCACCTATTCAACAACGCCCAACACGCCAAGAAGATACTACCAGCATAACATTCCCCAAGAATGGCTTCCTATGACGCATAATGGCTGGGCGCTCTCAAGTGGCTACCCGCTGGATGGCGGCTACTTTGTCAGGAAGACCCAGTTTAGGCTATCAGGAATCCACATCCAAAACGCCAAAAACTGTCACATCTCTGGCAACAAAATATCTGACTGCGGTGTAGGCATGTGGCTTTGGAGAGCTTCTCAGAATAATATTACTGGAAATATCTTGGTTCAGAACGATTACGGTATGCAGGTTGAGTCCTCAAGAAACAACAGCATTAGTGGCAACACCTTTTTGAATAATGGCGGTGGCGTATGGCTTCCACAACTCAACTGGATGAGCGGCTGGGGCACTGACAGAAAAACCGTCAACAATACATTCACCGAAAACAACTTTATCGGCAACCAGAAAGCAATAGAGCCGCAGAGCCTAACAAACACCACAAACTACTGGGACAACGGCACAGTAGGAAACTATTGGGAACTATACAACGGCACCGACAGCAACCAAGACGGAATCAGCGAAAAACCCTACCAAATTATCGGCGAATATTTTACAGGCGGATACCACCAACACGGCATCTGGAAAGAGCAAGTCTACGGTGTAGATAACTATCCGCTTATGGAGCCCTTTAACACAACCAACATGTTTGTTGTTTACACACCGCCCCCATCCTCACCACCAACGGAACAAAAGCCCCTAAACTTATCCGAGCACACCAAAACAACTCTCGCTATAGTTGCCACTGGCATAACCATAGCCGCTGTAGCAGGAATAGCAGTTCACTTTTACTTCAAAAAGCGCCAGCATTAAGGCTAAAGGCTATTTGTGTGTAAGTATTTTTAAGCAATTACAACATTATCAAACTCTAAGGGGAGAAAAACTGATGGAACGCGCCAAAGTCGTAAAAGAAGAGCTCCTTGAACAGGACACACTTTTTTTGGCAGTTTATGTGGAGGCAAAAAACTCCATCATGATAATGCTCAGTGAAAAAGAGGACAAGCTAGGAACAATGGCAATTGCTGTTCCCAAATTCAAAGATGTTGGTCAAGTTACTTCTTCAGTGCTTTTAGGAGACCGAAACGTTATCTCTGCGCGCATGTTTGCTGAGCACGTTGCTTCCAAGAAGGGCAAAATCGCCATGGTCTCCGTTTACCTGGAAAAGGTCGGAGAGATGCAGGCGCAATCATTCTTCATGCACCTCATAGACAAACTCATCAAAACAGATAGCCCCAAAGAATCCACTGCAATCTAAGCCAGCGCAGTAGCAGTGAAACCATGATTCAAAAGCTTACAAACGCTGACTTTCAAACAATCCTAACCGTGGTAAACGATGCCGCCATCGCTTACAAGGGAAAAATCCCAGCCGACAGGTGGAAAGAACCCTACATGCCAGCGCAAGAATTAGAAGAGGAAATCGAAAGGGGTGTCCAATTCTACGGCTGGACAGAAAAAGGCACAACTATCGCTGTTATGGGCATCCAGCTGGTAAACGATGTCACCTTAATACGGCATGCCTACACGCTTACGAGCCACCAGCGCAGAGGGTTCGGGGAAAAACTCCTAAACTACCTGCTAAGCTTAGCGCAAACCCGCAAGATTTTGGTGGGCACTTGGGCATCAGCGCCATGGGCAATTAGCTTCTACGAAAAACATGGCTTCAGACTGGTTTCAACAGAAGAAAAGAATAACTTGCTCCATAAGTACTGGAACATTCCAGAACGCCAAGTAGAAACATCAGTTGTACTTGAACTAAAAGGCTAAAGCAATGAAACAAACCCTCGTGCTCAAAGTTAATGCAGAGAATCCAGAGCCAGCAAAAATACAAACCGCAGCCCAAATCATACAAAACGGTGGATTAGTAGCGTTCCCCACAGAGACCGTTTACGGCTTAGGCGCAGACGCACTAAACCCCAAGGCGATTCTGGCTCTTTTTGAAGCTAAAAAACGACCATTGGATAATCCGCCAATAGTTCATGTGGCAAGCATAAGCGAGGTTTACCCGCTGGTTACAGGTGTCCCTGCTAAAGCTGAACTGCTAATGAAACAGTTTTGGCCTGGCCCCTTAACTCTCATTTTTAAACGCTCAAAATTGGTTCCGAGCGTGACAACCGCAGGCTTAGACACGGTAGCCATCCGCATGCCAAAACACAAAGTAGCCCTCGAACTTATCAAACAAAGCCGCCGCCCCATCGCGGCGCCAAGCGCAAACCTCGCAGGCAAACCCAGCCCAACCACCGCCAGCCACGTCTACGAAGACCTCAACGGAAGAATCGACGCTATCATAGACGGAGGCGATACAAACATTGGTGTGGAATCCACGGTTTTGGATTTGAGTGTTGAACCCTCGATGCTTCTGCGTCCTGGGGGAACGCCGTTTGAAGCCTTAAAGAGCGTGCTTGGCGACGTGAAACTTCACCCGTTTGTGCAAGCTGAACAGGAGCTACCCCTGCAGCAGATTCGTTCGCCTGGAATGAAGCATAAGCATTATGCGCCGAGGACTGAAGTGATTCTTGTCGAGGGTAGCGTTCAGGCAGTAATTGGCAAAGTTAAGGAACTTGCAGAAGCCTACAAGCGTAAAGGCGCAAAGGTTGGCATACTTGCTACTGATGAAACCCAAAGCGCTTACAAAGCGAGCATAATTCGGTCTCTTGGCAGCCGCTTTAATTTGGCATCTGTTGCCCAAAGCCTGTTTCGTTTACTGCGGGAAGTTGACGCTGAAAACGTTGATGTTATAATAGCTGAGGGTGTGCCTTCTGAGGGGCTTGGTTTAGCCGTGATGAATAGGCTCCGCAAAGCCTCAGGCTACCACATAATCAAAGTAGACTAACTAGTTCTATCTGCGAATTTGTGACAAAAGCTTATCTAAACCAATCGTGGCAACACAGAGCACGCTGTCTGCTCCACCATAATACACAAAGAGTTTGTCATCTATAATGATGTTGCCAGTGCTAAAAACTACGTTGGGCACTTTGCCGAACCGTTCATAATCCTCTTTTGGCGACAAAAGATACTCTTTTGAGCGAAACAGAACATGCTCAGGGTGCTCAGCATCAAGAAGAGCGAATCCTAAAAAGTACATTCGGTCAACACTAACTCCATGATATATGATTAACCATCCCTCGGTAATTTTCATGGGTGGTCCAGCGATGCCGATTTTCCAGTTGTCCCAACTGTTAGCTCTTGGCCCCATAACCGCCATAATATCGCACCATCGCGTCAAATCATCAGAGTAAGCAATGCACATGTCCGGTTCAATGCGGTGAAGCATAGCGTATCTGCTGCCTATCTTTTGGGGAAAAACAACCGAGTTCTTGTTCCGTATTCCTGGAAAGGGAAGCCTGCGAGAGCCCCATTTCCATGTTCTGTTAAGAAAATCATCTTTCGAAATCGATGTTAGCGCTGCTTGGTAAACTTGTAAGTGGCTGTATTCTCTAAGTGCCGTGTAAGTTAGTATAAGCTGGTCGTCGATGTGAACTATTCTTGGGTCTTCGCACCCGTCCTTTTCAGGCTCTGTGGCTGGCTCAAAAACAGGGTCAGGTAAACGCTCCTCTATATGAAAACCGTCAGTCGATGTTGCGTAGCCTATCCTTGAAACGTGGTCGTTACCGATGGCTCGGTAAAGAATATGGATTTTTCCGTCGAGATAAACCGCTGCGGCATTGAATACCTCGCGTGACTCCCAAGCATGCCCTTCTATCGCGGTTAAAATCGGGTTGCCTGAAAAGCGTTCCATGAAAAGTCAGCCTTTTACGTTGTGCCTGGCACTGGCGTTTTGATACCCATGATTTCGTCGAAGAATGCACGCAAAGAGAACATCCCAATCAATTTTCCCGTGGCATCCGTTACTGGTAGGTGCCGTATGTTATGCGAGAGCATGAGGTTTTTGGCTTCATCGAAGGATGCATCAAGAGTTACTGAAACGACATGCTTGCTCATGACACTACTTAACGGCTGATCCAACGCAAATTTGTGCGCTACAATTCGTATGGCATCTCGCTCGGTGAATATTCCTCTGCATTTTTCTTCATCATCAATAACGATTACTGAGCCGATATGTCTATCATAGAGGAGTTGTATGGCATCTTGGATGCTTAGGTCTTCTTTGGCTGTTATAACTTTTTTACACATTATATCTCGGACTTTTAGCATGGGTTCACACATATTTCATCTCTCAAAACAGTTAATTTGAAGAGCCGTAGAACTGTCTCTTGGTTTTTCTCCGCCCTGGGCTCTTATGTTCAATTCTTCCAGTTTCAGTCGTGCCAGAAGGTAAGAAATGGATGATTCCGCCCCTTGATTCATGTTTACGCTGTTGTGGGTTATTCCATCAAAGCAACCAGCGGTTTCAGGGTCATACAGCATTAACTTCTGGCTATTTTTTCCCAGATACCATTGAAAAACAGTTCTAGCCACCCATAAGTAGCTCTCATCATGCGTGGCAAAATAGGCATCAACGGCGGTGTCAACCATCGCTGACGCTTCCAGTGGTTGCTGGTCATAAAGCGCTCTTTTCCCATTCCGCTTGTACCAGCCATTATTGCCAATCGGCATAAAATTGCCGTCAACCATTTGGGTATTAAGCAGAAAACTCGTAGACTCTTTAGCAACATCCAAGTACCTGCCATTGCGGGTGATTGAATAAGCCTCAAAGAGCGCTTGAGGCAACCGAGAATTGTCATAAGTTAGGTAAGGTTCAAACCAGCGCCAATCATACTTTGATTGGTCATTGTAGGTTTCACAAAGAGAATTCGCCAGCCTTTCAATGCTATCTTTTAAATCGTCCACTCGATACGCACGGTAGTACTGTGAGAGCCCTAAAATCGAAAAAGCAAGCAACCGAAGCGAAGTTGACTTCCAAACGCATGGCAAAGCTTTATCAAAAATCTCCTTAGCAACCAGCTTCATGTACCTAGGCAAAATAGAATTAATCGTGCATCCGCAAGCCCACAGGCTTCGCCCCAAGCAATCCTCCGAGCCATCAACATCCATGTAAACCCGCTCGTAACTTAGGTAATTGTGGAAGTTGCCTTCAGGTTTCTGCATGTGATTGAGGAACGCCAAATAAACGTTCGCCAACGGCACTGTCCGTGGGTCATCCTGTAAACGGTGATATCTGGTGCAAACGATTAATGCGCGAGCGTTGTCGTCTGTTGTGTAGCCTTCGTTTCGTTTCGGAATACAATACTTCGCATGCTGAAAAACACCCGTGGAATCCGTCATTAACTCAAGATAATCAAGCTTTATAGGCGGAAGTTGCACAGCACATTTCCTCCCAAGACCGCTTGGTTAATTCATCAAAGAGTTTGAGGTATTTTTTAGCAACTAAAGGCCACGTGAACTTTCTGCTGTATTTGTAGGCTTTGTGCTCAAGAGATTTTCTGAGATGCTTATTATCGATTATTTCTGTAACTTGGTCAGCTATGGAATCGGCATCGTTAAAATTGCAAAAGAGCCCTCGTCCCTCGCCCAACGCTTCTTTTGCGTGAAGGTACGGTGTAGAAACAACAGCTTTCCCCGCAGCCAAAGCGTAAGATAATGTGCCGCTGCTGACTTGGTTGCGAGAAAGATACGGCGTTATGTACACGTCTGTCGCTTGCAAGTAAGTAAAAAGCTCAGGCTTGGAAAGGAAACGATTCAAGAATTTCACGTGCCCACGGAGCCCAAGCTCTTTAGCCCTCCTCATCAACATGTTGCGGTAGGCTTCGCCCTCGGCTCTTTTAACTTGAGGATGCGTAACCCCAAGGACATAATACACTATGCGCGGTTCTCTTTTGAGAATTTTCGGAAGAGCATCAATGACGTACTCGATACCTTTACCTTTACTTAACAACCCAAAAGTGCACAGGACCACATGATTCTGTAAGCCTAAAACAGGCTTCACTTTTACGCTGGGAACAAGCGGAAAATCAGGGCACCCATGCGGAATCAACTTCACTTTTCTTTGCGGAACACCATATTGCTTGAGCAGTGAACGCGTTGTTTTATTTAAAACTACAATAGCCGCGCTTCGGTCAATTATTTTGTGAAAAACTTCTTTTGTCTTTTTCTCAAAACTTGGCAGAACGGTATGCAGAGTTGTCGCCACGGGTTTCTTTACCCTATCAAGAAAATCACAAATGTATTCGCCTGATTCGCCGCCGAAAATTCCAAATTCATGTTGGATGTTAACCACGTTGATGGCTGTATGATTAAGAAAATTCGCTGTTAAAGCGTAATCTTCTCTGGAGTCCCGACCAATGCGGTGTTGCCCCCCACCGTTCAACGATTTAAACAGACGACGACCATCAATAGAGATAACCATTTGATCTCTCAGCCTGTTAAATTGACTAATAGAATTAACCAAATCGGACGTGAAAGTTGCTATTCCGCACTTTCTAGGCGGAAAAGTGCTCACATAAGCAACTTCTTTGACGGTTGTCAATGGAGGGGTGCCTAGAATATACTTTGCCACCGACAAATCACGTCATATATTGGGTTTTGGCTGTCTTTAAGCGCATGTGATTGTACACCGACAGTCACAAAGGCGAATTTTACCATATTTTTCCATGAAGTTTATATGTATCTACAAAGCATGAGTGTTTTCAGAGGGAGAGGGGCTATGAAACGATTTGAACATAATCCCATATTAAAACCAATCAAAGAGAACGCTTGGGAATCCGAAGCAGTGTTTAACGCTGCTGCTGTTTATAGCAACGGGCTAGTACATCTGTTATACCGCGCCATCGGTAACGACCACGTTTCAAGGATAGGCTACGCAACATCAACCGATGGATGCACCATCAAAGAACGGTTCGATGTGCCAGTTTTTAACCCAGTAAACCATGCTGAAAGAGACGGTTGCGAAGACCCGCGCCTTACAATAATCGGCGACGAGTGCTTGATGGCTTATACAGCATTCCGAAACCACGATTACCCTATCATATTCCAAATCTCACTAACATCCATCAGCATGAACGATTTTCTCAACCGTAAATGGGACTGGAAAGAGCGCATTCTGCCGTTTCCAGGAATCCGCAATAAAGATGCTGTCATTCTGCCTGGAAAAGTTGATGGCAAATATGTTATGTTCCACCGCATTGAACCGAGCATATGCGTAGCTTATTCGGAAGACCTCAAAAAATGGCATGGCTTTAAATCAATCATGGAGCCTCGGGATAAAATGTGGGATAGCCTAAAAATCGGTGCTGCTGGTACACCCATCGAACTCAACGAGGGTTACCTATTCATTTATCACGGCGTCGATGAGGCAAAGCGCTATTCGCTCGGTGCAGCCTTACTGGATAAGAGCAATCCAGAAAAAGTTCTCTACCGCTCAGATAAACCCATACTTACTCCTTGTGAAGGCTACGAATGCGTCGGTACTGTGCCTAACGTCGTGTTCAGTTGTGGAAACGTGCAGTTAGACGACAAAGTCATAGTTTACTACGGCGGCGCTGACAGTGTTCTTTGCGGAGCAATCTATGAACTAAACGAGTTGCTTCCAAGAAAATAATTACAACACCGCTAAAATATCGGTCTCTTAGGATGCCTTTTTGGCACTCCACTTTTTGTATGGATGCTGTTGGCGTAGAATTACAGTCACATATTCTTAAATCATGGTCAAACTAGCAGTATCATGAGCTACGCGCCCACTGCACTCGTGGAGAGCAAAAGAAGTTTTGGGCGCTGAAAATTAAGCTGATTTTCACTGTTTGATAAACAATTAGTGATTAGTTAGGAAGGTGAAGTTGTGTCTGATTTCTCCATTCATGAAGAAAATAAAGTTGATTCACCTCAGGCTGAGTCAAGAGACATGACAAGCGTAGATAAAGATTACATTACTGAAGATGCAACAGAAAGCGAAGATACAGAGGAAAGATGGGGCGCAGAGAAACAGTCGCCAGTAGCAGGCAGAATTTCTGGAACAATGGAGGAACTGGAAAGAATTCAAAGTGCAGAAACGATGACTATCGATGAGGTGCGTGAGTGTTTGAGGGATTCTTTGGATTGCTACCAGACATGCACAGAAACTACCGCAAAATGTTTGAGGATGGGCGGCAAGCATGCGGAACATAAGCATCTGAATCTTCTCATGGACTGCGCTAGAATCTGTAACATAAATGCTGATTTTATGCTAAGAAACTCAATCTATTACCCACAAACATGCGGTATAACCGCTGATATCTGCGACGAATGCGCTGATGCTTGCGATAGGTTTGATGACGACTTCATGAAGAAATGCGCAAGCGTTTGTAGACGTTGCGCTGAATCATGCAGGGAAATGGCCAGATAGCGTTTTGCCGCCGATTACTTGCATTTTCAGAACTACCAAGGAGGTGATTGTTAATGGAAACTGAACTTGAAAAAGAAGTGGACAAAGAAAAGCAAAAGCTCAAGGAGAACGCTACAATCTACGACTTGCTTAAACTGGAGCATAAGGACGTTAAGAAGCTCTTCAAGCAGATTGTTGAGAATGAGAGTTATCAAGATAACGTCTACAGTCAAATCAAGAAGGCACTAACGTTGCACATGGAAGGCGAAGAAAAACTGCTGTATCCACGGCTTGAGAACGATGAAGAAACGCGCTCAAGTATTCTCGAAGCGTATGAAGAGCATGATGTCGCCAAGAAAGTGATGAATGACATTGAGGACTCTTCGGATAATGATGCAAGGGTAGCCAAAGTTAAGGTGCTAAGCGACGTTGTTGACCACCACGTCGAAGAGGAAGAGGGTGAACTGTTCAAGAAAGCAAGAAAGATTCTATCGACTGATGATGAGCGTGAGATAGCTAGGAAATTCATGGATGAAAAAATGGCAAAAATGTAGTTGAATGATTTCTTCATTTTCTTTTTTAATTTTCTGCTTTATTGGTGGTGATTGTTTGCCTCCAAGGGGCGTCGAGAAATCAAAGAGAAAACGGAAGTACGAACACATTAAACTGTCAGAGCTTGAGCGGGGTGCATCTGAGCAGGATGTGAAGCGCATTGCTGCGGCAACGGTGAATAAGACTAGACGAGAGAAAGGTGAAACTAAAAGCTAGTTTTTCTGATATTATCATTTAAGAATTTTTAACGTATTGTAGTGTTTACGCTGAGAAAAACTTATATTTTAAAGGTTGATTGTTCCGTCTAGAATTTCAAATTAAACTTTGGTGAAAAATATGTCTACAGGTGGAGGAAACATTCCCGTTCTAGTATTAAAAGAGGGCACAGGCAGAACAACTGGCCGAGAAGCCCAAAGAAACAACATTATGGCGGCAAAGATTGTTGCTGAAGCGGTGAAAACAACGCTTGGTCCATGCGGCATGGATAAGATGCTTGTCAGCAGCATGGGTGATGTTGCCATAACCAACGACGGTGCAACCATTATGAAGGAGCTTGATGTCCAGCATCCAGCGGCAAAGATGCTCGTGGAAGTTGCAAAAGCACAGGATAACGAGGTCGGTGATGGAACAACAACAGCGGTGGTTTTATCTGGGGAATTACTTGCCAAAGCTGAAGCTTTACTCGACAAAAATGTACATCCGACAGTAATAATTGAGGGTTTCAAGAAAGCAAGCGAAAAAGCTCAGGAAATCTTGGAAAAAATCGCCATCCCCGTAGCCATAACCGATGACAAGACCCTGCGGATTCTTGCAACAACATCCCTGTCAGGCAAGAGCAACACAGTGTCATCTGAACATTTTGTTAAATTAACTGTTGATGCTGTTAAGCAGGTTGCTGAAGAAGTTGACGGCAAATACAAAGCCGACATAGACTTAATTAAAGTTGTTAAGAAGCATGGCAAGAGCCTAGATGAAACAGAACTTGTTAAAGGCATGGTTATTGACAAGGAAGTCGCCAGCTCAGGCATGCCAAAACTCATTGATGACGCCAAAATCGCCCTGTTAAACGCAAAGTTAGAGATTGAGAAAACCGAGTTTGACGCCAAAATAAACATTGAAAGCCCTGACCAAATGAAACTTTTCCTCGATGAAGAGGAACGCATGTTAAAGGACATGGTTAACTCAATCACTAAAGCAGGCGCTAACGTTATCTTCTGCGAGAAAGGCATCGACGACATGGCATTGCACTTTTTAGGAAAAGCTGGCGTTTTAGCGGTTAAGAGTGTAAGCAGCAGCGATATGGAGAAACTCGCCAGAGCAACAGGCGGTAGCATCATCGCAAGCGTCAAAGACTTAACCGCAGACGCGCTTGGCAGAGCTAAAAGGGTTGAAGAAGTCAAAATCGGCGATGACAAACTAATCTACATACGCGACTGCAAGAACCCCAAGGCCGTAACCATCGTCATCCGCGGTGCATCCAACCACGTAATCGACGAAGCAGAGCGCTCACTACACGACGGTTTATGCGTAGTCCGAAACGCAATTGAAGACGGCAAAATCGTCGCTGGCGCAGGTGCACCAGAGGCAGAATTAGCTAAGAACTTGCGAGCTTACGCTGTTAAAGTCGGCGGACGCGAGCAACTTGCAGTTGAAGCTTTCGCAGAAGCAGTTGAAGCTATCCCGCTAACGCTGGCTGAGAACGCTGGTTTAGACCCCATAGACGTTATGGTAGCCCTAAGAGCAGAGCATGAGAAAGCAGACAGCAAATACTTCGGCATCGAAGTGACAACTGGCAAAATCAAAAACATGGTTGACCTGCAAGTTCTTGAGCCACTGCGAGTGAAGCAGCAAGTCATAAAGTCAGCCACCGAAGCCACAAACATGATACTGAAAATCGATGATTTAATCAGTGTCAAAGGCGGCGGCAAAGCACCCCCAATGCCTCCAGGCGGAATGGGTGGCGGCATGGGTGGAATGGGTGGCATGGGCGGTATGGGCGGAATGCCCTACTAAAAACCGAACCCTTCCTTTTCCTTTTTGCTCTTTTGAAAATCCTTCAGTTTGTTTTTGTTTTTTGGTGTAAACTTATATGCATATTGGCTAGATTTATTGGGTGTCTGGTGTCTTTGAGTGAAGCATGTTAAGGTTAGCGCGTTTGATTGCCCTGATGCATGGTTTAAAGCGTTAAACGCGATTTGGCGAGAAGGCGACCCTTTCCAAGTGGGTTACGGTTCAGAAGCCACCGATACCAAAAAGCTGAATTTATCCATCGAGATTGCTCATCCTGAAAACCGTCCGCTCGTCAGCGACAAAGCCCCTTGCGACATGAAGTACGTACAGTGGTACGCGCTCACGTATCTTTGGTGCGGAGAGGGCAAGCAGGATGAAACCTACACTTACGGTAGCCGACTCCGTGAACCAGTTGACCAAGTTGAACAAGCAATTAAAAATTATGTGAAGGAGCAGCGGGACAGGCAAGTGACTATGGTGGTTAGGCTTCCAGAGGACATCTACAAGGTCAACCTAAAAACGGGCGAGAAGCATGAACCGCCATGCCTAAGCCTGATTGATACGGAAATCCTCGACAACAAAATGCACCTAACCTGCTACTTCCGCAGTTGGGACGCTTACGCTGGTCTGCCAGCCAACATCGCGGGGCTACAACTTTTCAATGAGGCGTTTGTGGCGGAAATCAACGAGCGCGCAAACCTTAGTTTAGAGACGGGTAAGCTTGTTTTTCACTCTAAAAACTGCCATATCTACCAGCGGTTATTTCCTCTTGTTAAAGAGCTCCTTGAGCCAAAACAAGGTTCAAAAGACTTGCCCGCTTCATTCACAGTCAGACACAAGTCATAGAAAGAAAAGAGCGGTAATTCATTCTCCCTTTCTGCCTATGTGGGGTAGCCGAACTTGTCCAAGCAACCATGCCGCCAAGTGCGTTGCTTGCATCTTTAATATTCTGTTTTCCACTGAGAGCTTAATCTTGCCAGTCTAAAAGCCGCTTTTCACCCTGCAACTTCTGGATGTCAGTCACATCCTGCACAACTTCCACGGTGCCCAAATACTTGCCCTCAGCGTCGCGGACTGCAAAGAAGCGGATAAAAATAACTCGTCCGTTAAGGTTTATCCAGAATTCAGCCACGTTCTTCTTGCCTGATTTAAAGGAGTCCACTATTCTGGTTACGGTGTCAAGGCTTTTTGCTGGGTGACAGTTTTGCACTTTTCTGCCAATAACTGATTTTGTGCGTACAAAAATCATTTTCTCTGGCTTATTAAAGTACTGTACAGTGTCGTTTTGGTCGATGAAGGTTATTTCCACGGGTAACGTGTTTAGTAATGCGTTTAGTTGCGTGTGGTTTAGGCTTCCGAAATCAAACGGCACGGTGCCTTCTGGTGCCTGCAGTTGCGCTTGAACAAGGGCTTTTTCTTCCTTAGGCGGCACTGTTAATTCTGGTGGCGTAAAGCAGCAGTAGCCTATCGCGTCGAATTCTTCGCGGATTTCTCGCCATTCCTGCTCAGTAATTATGCTGAGAGCGGCTGGGAATAGGATGTTGTTTTCCTTGTAGAAGTGGCTGGGTAGCAGGTTGCCGAGTTCCTTGGCAGAATCCCATAATTGCTGCTTGGAATTCTCAAAGTTAGCTGGGTCTGAGCCTTTGATTGCGGCTCGCAGTTTCTTTTTTGCTTCTCTTATTTGGTCATGCTCCATCCACATTACGGCTGGCGGCTCAGTGATGCCGTGTTTTTCCAGCGCTGGGAAAAGCACGTTTTCTTCACGCAGATAATGTTTCTCTGCGTCGGTGAAGTCGCTGATTAAGTGTTCTACTTGGTGAATGTCCTCTTTAACGTAGCGTATGTCGTTGACTCTGAGTATCTTGTTTGCTATTTTCAGGAGGTCTTCAGACATTTTGGTCATGATTTTGTGCTCTTCCATAAGAATGCTAATCGGCTGGCTAGGCTTGAGGTCAGGATGTTGCTTTTCGATTTGTTCTCTAAAGATGGCTAAGTGAACATCGCAGAGCTTGCGCATTTCCTCTCGTTTCATGCCTTCCTTAGCCAGCTCTTCCTCGATTTTAGCGATTTCTAATGAATCGGTGCCTTCGAAAACGTCTCGGAATTTTTCTTTGACCTCTTCAGGAGGCACACCCGCATGCAACTGGCGTATTGCCTCTTTAATTTGCGCTTTTTTATCCGCTGGCAAAATCACGTTTCCCTCTTTGCTAATTACAGAAATAGTGAGGGATTTATTTCTTTCCAAAACCGAAAAATTCATGATTAACTCTTTATAGCGCAAGGTGCCTATGCAATAGAGAGGAATATGTTATGGGTCACAATTTGGCAACATGGAAAACACTTGAAGATTTAATGATTGAACTGCGAAAGAAAGGCGTCAGTGTTCCCTCAAATGTGGTTGAGGATTTGAGGGCGGCTAGGTCCATGATTAAACTAACATCCATGGAGGACAGCCGAGGCGAGGTTTTCCAGAAAGCTGAAGAGTATCTTGCAAACGTTGAAGCTTACCTCATAACTGAAGCACAGAAAGTCTTCGGTTCCGAAAAGACGGATGAGTGGTTCAAACGTTTAGAGGAAGCCAGTGCCCAAGTTTGTGAAGAGCTAAAAGAGGAAGACAAGTTCATCACTGGTGTTCCAAGAGACCAAAAATGGATTCGTGTGGAACCCATCGACAACCTGCCTGCGGAGCGGATACAGCAAATCGCTAAAGAACACAACCTTGGCGTTAAGCCACAAAATAATGGTCGGCTGGTGGTTTTCGGTCAACCTGAAGATATTAAACAGTTTCTCAAGGCGATGGCACCGCAAAAAACCAGCTAAACCATGGTTATCTGCTCCATAACCATAAAGGTTTGCATGTGAAGGTTGAGGAAAAATTTTATATGATTAGCCGCAGTCTTTTCAGGCATGGCTCCCCATAGAAGACCTAAAGTAGTAAAGCGCAAGTCTCACACATCTCTGTATCTTGCAGTAGGCATAATCGTAATAGTCCTAATCATCGTTGGTGCTTACGTTGCAATAGGACAATTCGGCAGTCAAAATGTTCCAACACCGACGCCAACGCCAACAGCTACTCCGACGACAACTCCGACAACGTCACCATCAGGTGCTGACTCCGAGTATGAAAATGCAACTAAAGTTCTCTTGCACACAAGCATGGGCGACATAACCATCGCATTGCGAAATGATATGCCCATAACTACAGGCAACTTCATCAACCTTGTCAAGCAAGGAGTTTACAACGGCACAATATTCCACCGAGTAATAGCTGACTTTATGATTCAAGGTGGCGACCCGACAGGAACAGGATACGGCGACCCATCAATTCCAACAATACAGGACGAGTTTACAAGCAACAACCATAACTACAATGGAACAATAGCGATGGCAAACACGGGGGACCCAAACACTGGAAGTAGCCAATTCTTCATCAACGTCAAATACAACAGCCACCTTGACACTAAGCATCCAGTCTTCGGAAAAGTCATATCAGGAATGGATGTTGTCATGGCGATTTCAAAAGTGCAGACTAATTCAGCTGATAAACCGTTGCAAGACGTTACCTTAATTAGTGCAACAATCTTGCCCTAAAAATTGGGGTAAATATTACCTTTATTTCTTTTCCACTTTTGGCTTAGAACCGATTTCTACAACTTGGATGCTTACTTGGTACTTTTTTCCTCCAGCAACCATTTTGCCCGTGCCGTAGTATCCTCTACTGCCCGTTTTGAAGTCTTTCTTATCAATAATAAAATTCTGTTTATCACCGTTTAATTGTATAGTCGCTATGTTTGGTTGTTCACTCATTCGCTTTCACCTTCTTTGGATTATTGTCCTTGTTGCTTTTCACCTTTTCGCTTTGGGGCTCTGAAACATTTTTTGGCTCTTCACTTTTGCTGTAGAATTCGTCGGTTAACTCTTTGACTTTGGTTTCATTTTGTTTGCGTTTTTTTCTTCCGCGGAAATCTATAGCGAGCATGACAAGTATGGGCAGTGAAAGGTAGAAGGCTGCAAAGAAAACGTTAGTGAACAATTGAGTAACGGGATTAGAGAACAGCACTTCTGTGCTTGTGAGGTTAATACCGTAAACTTTGTTGAGCACGTCGATTAGTATGATTCCTGTTAATGCCAGCGTTAAGCAAACAATGAACTGAACCATAACGCCTCTGTCCTTGCCTAAAAGGAGACTAGGGATGATGGATGACAAAACAAATACCCATGCAAAAGAATAAACAAACACAACAATATCCATTCTCTCAAGCAACCATGCGCCAACAACTGGTAAGACTGGGCATAGGACAGATACAACCGTGGTTACGGCTGTTTGGGTGAAAATTTGGTAGCTTACCATTAAAACCCAAGCTACTGACAAATATAACGGAGTTATCAGGATAGCTTTCACCAAGCATGGGCCACCTTGATTAAAGTATGGGCAGTTTTTTTATAACGTTTACGCTCCACCGATTCAGATTACCTAACAACAAATAACCATCCAAATATATAACTGAACAAAAAAAGAGAAGAAATTTAGAAACTCTTACTTAAGCCAGTATTAACTGCGCGCTGACTTCCACTTAACCGCTTTCGTAATAGGAAGACGCTACCTATGATTGCGATAGTCGACAAAGCGATAACAGCTAATATTGATGGCGATTCAGGAATTGTTTCGGTGGTACCAGTCTCCAGTCCCCAGTTGGCTGGATTGTTATTCGAGTTAAGCGGCCAAACTTGGACTCCTGCTCCAGAATTACTTGCGTCATATACTCCAACTTGGATTCCCGGCGAATATCCTGAACCGCTAATGTCGAAATTTTCATTTGACTTGTTTATGGTGATTTCAAAAACCCAGTGTTGATTACTATTTAGCGGTGAAGTAGTCAATGTATCTGCTCCAACAACGGTTCCCGCTGGAAGACCTGTGAACTGTGTCCATCCTGTTCCATTGCCTTTGTAGACTTTTAATCCTGAACTGCTGTGCCCTTTCCACTCAATTTTGATGTCGTCTGCTTGAGGGGCGGCTCCGCCGTCTGCGTTGCGGTCATAGCAGATTTGATAGTAGTCCTCTGTGTTATTGGTGCTGTCAGTAAAGAATTCAATTAATATATGCTGGTTTATATCACCTGGCCATGTCCATTTTTCTCTCCAAGCGAAATTTGTGGGTGGATTTGTGGGAACGCCGGCATCTGTCCACTCGTTAGAGGCAGTCCATTTTCCATCTATGGTGGGTGTTACTATTGCCGAGTAGTTGGTACATCCGTATCCTGTAGCGATAGCACTTACGATTGCTGGTAGTGACAGGCTAAAAAGCGCAACTATAAGTAGAGTGCCCAATACAACTTTTTTCATGTTTAATCTATTCTCCTCTAAAGTTTTTTTAACTGTATTCAAGCTTTAACCTTAAATAATTTGCCATGCCCCTTATGTTGGCAACTTAGCTTCTACAAGACGGGATGCAGTTAATTCGCCCAGTACCGCCAAGTCTTCAGTTGGCAAATAGCAACTTGCTGATTCATCAAAAAGTACACTTGCTTCCGCTGGAAACACGCTTTCCTCCCATAGAATAATAACCAGCGGCACATGCGGCAAACTGAACAATTCTACTGCAGAATCGCCATAAGTTCTCTTAACTCCGCCAAGCAGTCTCGCGGATTCAACGAGCTTCTCTGGGGTTTTGCCAAATTCGTAAGCAATCGGTTGAACAGCCCTAGTCAAAAAAGCCTTTTCGTACGCTTGACCTCCAGGTAAACTCGCAAACCTTGTCAGTTGTCCAACTCTCTCAACCTTTTTTGCACTACTATAATGACACAGCACTGTCTCTATTACTCCAAGCACCGTCTTTGCAGGCTCTGCCTTCTTTAGCGAATCACGGATATCTCCAGAACACAAATCTACACGATAGCCTAAGAACTCAAACTGGTTCTCGCCAACCAATGACCTTAACCCGTTGATTACGTTTTCTCCTAAATTAAGTCGCAAAGGCTTTCATAAGTTAAGAACCTGTTGCAGTATAAAAATTGAATAATCACCTATCTATTCAAGGGGGAGAATTTGGTGTGGAAGAGTCATTTTACTCGTTATTTTTCGCTATTTGTTGTCATCCACCGCCAGACAGAATTTACTGTTACAGTTTTTCCAGACACTTCCAATCTGTCCTCCTGATTAGCGGTTAATATAAGACCGCGTGTTAAACCGACTTTTTCTAGTGCTTCTGTTAAGCCGTCAATCTCGCGCTTTTTATTATCTTCATTTAGTTCATAACAAACCTGAATAGCCTGAGTGATCACATTTTTTTCTTTGATGAGGAAGTCGCATTCATTACGACCCTTGAAATAGAAAACTTGCTTTCCGTTTCTCCGTAAGTGCAGAAAAACGGAGTTTTCAAGCATTCTTCCTTTATTTGCAGAAAACGATACTGAGTTAACATCAGCCAATCCATTGTCTATAACGTAGATTTTTTTCGGATTTACTGCTTGCTTCTTTAAGGAATAGTCGAACTTGGAGACTGTAAATAAGAGGTAGCTTTCTTCCAGATATGAGACGTAAGCAGTTGCGCTGTTGGTAGAGCCAAGGTTGAATGTCCTTGCGAGGCTGTTGTATGAAAATTCTGTGCCAACGTTTGAAAGCAAATAGAGCGCCATTTCCTTTATTGCTCGGGGACTTCTCAGCTTATGCCGTACTACGATATCCCTTAAAACTATGTCATTGAAAAGCTCCTGCAGAATATCGCTCTTGTTATATTTTAGATATTCTGGAAAGCCACCGCGCTGTAGGTATTCACTAAATGAGTCAATATTCGCCGTTTTTGAGGCGAAATCAAGAAACTCTGCATAAGAAAACGGAAATAGTTCATATTTTAGATGCCTTCCAGTGAGCCTTGTCCCAAGTTCTCGACTCATTAGTGAAGCATTTGACCCTGTTAACAGGAAATGTTTTTTTCTATCCAGCAATGTTCTCACAAAGAGCTCCCATTTATCGACGTTTTGTATTTCATCAAAAAAATAGCAATCACTTTCTCCAAACTCCTCTCTAAAAACCTCATCAAGCTTTTGAAAGTCACTAAGCTCAAAGCCTGTTGCTCTTGGATCTTCGAAATTAAAGTAGTATAAACCCTTCTGGGATCTCATAACTTGCCGCAAAAGCGTGCTCTTGCCGCAGCGTCGTATGCCAGATAAAACTAGGGCAAATGGGAGTTTGAACTCAATTTTTTTGGTCAGCGCTCTTTCTATTCCATACTCTAAAGTCTCACGCTCTTTTTTTTGGGTTGCTACGATGGCTCTTAAGGTTTCTTTAAGCAACATATGTTTAAAGTGTGCATTATTAAAATATAAACTTATGCATTACTAATGCACAGTATAGCGCCGACGAGAAAAGCCCAGGATGACAAAAATCGCTCCTGAATAAGCAAAATATTAAGTGGTGCGGTCGCCGGGATTTGAACCCGGGATCATTAGCTTGGAAGGCTAATGTCCTAAACCAGACTAGACGACGACCGCACACAGTACTGCTTGTACTTTTTCATTAACCAAGTTTGATTTAAGGGTATTGCAACATCACATACAAGATTCAAACGCTTAAGCAGAATTAGTTAACCATAGTGCCTAACTTTTTAATGTTAAGAATTGGAAAGGGGCAAAGTGGTTCCTTTTCCCCTGTGAGAAGCTCTCCTTTCTCCTCAAACAACAAGAAAGCGTTTATCGCTTAAAAGGGATGTTTCCAGCAAAGGAATATGTCGAAGGTTAATCTTTTTTCTTTGTACTGCTCAATTTTTCTAGGACTAAACCGCTTTATATAGGGGGATAGGTTCTACTGGCAGAGCAACAAACCTTTCCCTAACATAACACCATTGCGTCTCAAAATGCAATAGCGCAAGAATAACCCAAATTCAAAGCACATAAGATATAAGGAAGCCTTACAATATCAACCCGAAAGAAGTGTTCCTAATGTCAGAAAAACTCTCATTAGTCACATGCACCAGTTGCGGCAAACCAATCCCACCAGTCAGCGAATCCACCAAATTCCTCTGCCCCAATTGCGGTGAAATCCAGATAAAACGCGACGGAAAATGCCGCAAATTCGGCAGACTCTACAAATGCCCAAAATGCGGATTTACAGGACCATAAAGGTGAAATAGACAATGGGTAGCGTAATAGTAACCTACAAAGTCTTCCCAGAAGACATCGTCATAAGCTTTGATGACTTAAAAACGAAAATCCAAGCCATTCTACCTGCAGACTCAACCATCGAAGGATGGGGCGAAGAACCCATAGCATTCGGCCTCAAAGCACTCCTCTTACAAGCCAGATTCCCAGAAGAAAAATCAGGCATCGTTGACGAATTCGAAACAGCCCTTGCCAAAATCCCAGGAGTTAGCCAAGCACAAACCTTCATGGTGCGAAGGTCAAGCCGCTAAGCAACTTCCAACAGCCATTTCTTTACTCAAAAACCCCTCAATTATCTCACAAATAAGCACCTGAAAGTTTCAACCTTTACGCTTTAAAGTTTATATAATCAAAAAACGTTTCTTTCAACCACATACTCAAACTAAACATAACCATTACTTGGAGAAATTCTGCATGAGCGAAGTACAACTCCGTGTTGGAGACGCAAGACAAAGAGATGTAGGCAGAGGAATAGCCCGCATCGACCAGCGAACCATGCAAAAACTAGGCATAAGCGCAGGAGACGTTATCGAAATCGTAAACAAACGTACAACCAGCGCCATCGCATGGCCAGCATACAGCGAAGACCAAAACCGCGACATCATCCGCATCGACGGTTTTACACGCAAAAACTGCGGTGTAGCAATTAACGAATACGTGGTCGTGCGTCCAGCAAAAGTGAAAACAGCCCTCTCCATAACGCTTGCACCCGTGGACATGAGGCTAAACGTTGACGAAGACTTCACTAATTTTGTTAAAAACCGCCTCATGGAACGCACCCTAGTCGAAGGCGACACAACCCTAGTCATGATGCTAGGACACGCCATACCATTCACAGTGTCAAAAACCAGACCCCACGGCATCATTAAAGTAACAACTGAAACACGCCTAACCATCCTAAACGAACCTGCACCAGAAGGCAAAGGCTTACCACGCACAACATACGAAGACATAGGAGGACTCCACGAAGAAATCCAACGCGTCCGCGAAATGGTAGAACTCCCACTTCGCCACCCAGAACTCTTCCAACGCTTAGGAATCGAACCGCCAAAAGGCGTACTCCTTCATGGTCCACCTGGCTGCGGCAAAACACTCCTTGCACGGGCGGTAGCTAATGAGTCAGAAGCAAACTTCTACTCCATTAACGGACCAGAAATCATGAGCAAATTCTACGGCGAATCCGAAGCACGTTTACGTGAGATTTTCCAGCAAGCCCAACAGAATGCACCGAGCATTATATTTGTTGATGAGTTGGACGCTATAGCGCCTAAACGTGAAGAAGTCACAGGCGAAGTTGAAAGACGCGTTGTTGCACAACTGCTCGCACTTATGGATGGCTTATCAGGCAGAGGAAACGTAATCGTCATCGGCGCAACTAACCGTCCTGGCGCGCTTGACCCAGCACTAAGACGCCCAGGAAGGTTTGACCGCGAAATAGAAATTGCTGTTCCAGACAAAAAAGGACGCTACGAAGTACTTCAAATTCACACACGCGGCATGCCACTGGCTGAGGATGTTGATTTAAAGAAGCTTTCAGAGATGACTCACGGCTACACGGGCGCAGACCTTTCCGCGTTGAGCAGAGAAACAGCTATGAAAGCGCTTCGCAGGTATCTGCCACAGATTAACCTTGAGGAAGAGCGTATTCCGCCTGCTGTTTTGGAAAAGATGGAAGTCAAGATGAACGACTTCATTGACGCTTACAAGGAAGTCACGCCGACAGCTATGCGGGAAGTCTACATAGAAGTTTCCACGGTTCACTGGGAAGACGCTGGCGGCCTAGAAGAAGTAAAGCAGCACCTCAAAGAAGCAGTTGAGTGGCCCCTAAAGAGCCCTGAAATTTTCAGCCGCTTAGGAATCAGACCGCCAAAAGGCATACTACTTTATGGTCCACCTGGCTGCGGCAAAACACTGCTAGCTCGCGCAGTCGCGACCGAGAGTGAGGCGAACTTTATTTCCATTAAGGGACCTGAAGTTTTCTCCAAATGGGTTGGTGAATCAGAGAAAGCTATCCGCGAAGTTTTCCGTAAGGCACGGATGGCTGCTCCAGCAGTGATTTTCCTAGACGAGATTGATTCTCTAACGCCAAGGCGCGGTTTAGGCATGAGTGACAGCGGCGTTTCAGAGCGTGTCATTAGCCAGTTGCTGACAGAAATGGACGGCATAACAACCTTGCAGGACATTGTAGTCATCGCCGCAACCAACCGCCCAGACATGGTGGATTCCGCCGTTTTGCGTCCCGGCAGGTTTGACAGGTTGATTTATGTGCCTGAGCCTGATGAGAAGAGTCGTTTGCAGGTCTTCAAGATTTACACTAAGGGTATGCCGATTAGTAGCGATGTGGATTTGAACCAGTTGGCATTGATGACTAAGTATTATTCTGGTGCTGACATTGAATCTTTGTGCCGGGAAGCTGCGATGCATGCATTGAGACGCGATGTGAATTCCCGTGAGGTTACGATGAAGGATTTCCAAGATGCCATGAAAGAGATGGGGCCGTCAATCACGCCTGACATGGAGAAGTGGTATAAGAGTTTCATGCAGCAAATCCGACAAGTACAAAAGCCAGCAACCCCTGTAGCTTAGCGAGAAGATTAGCGTATGCCACAAATGAAAACTTGGAAAACACGCCCCGACTACTTCGTTCTCTTAGAGATTCTTAATAAGAAGGGTGACATGACTGACGATGACCTCTTTGATCAGTTGAAAAATGAGTTTGAAGATTTAGGTTTTAAAGACTTCAACGAATTACTACTAAAGCTTGAGGTAAGCGGCAAAATCCGCACTTCCTCGATGGCGAGAGGCAAACGAAGAATCGAACTCGTCCAGTAGAGATCACTTTCCTCTCTTGTTTGAATTTTTTAATTTGTTATTTTTAATCAGCATTTTATTTTGTGAAAATTCTTTAAAAGCTCGATTTCCCCAGCGATAGGTATCAAACTATGGTGGGTTGTCATTGTGCGAGGTAAAAAATGGACAGCAAAGCAGGAAGCCCAGCTGAAAACGCTTGTCGAGGCAAATGCGAGTATCGGAGAGATTGCCGCGATGTTTCAAAAGACGCCTGGCGCAATAATTGTGAAGTGTCAACGTTTAGGCTTGCCGTTAGAAACGAAGGACTACGTGAAATCCCAGATTTCTCTCCCAAGGGAACTGTCTAGTGTCGAAGAAGCGCTGAAAATATTGGCTGGTGCCCTGAAAGCTGCGGTTAAGCCTGGTTTAGAAAAAGTTGAGGTTCAGCGCCTGCAAGCCATTGCGACTATTTCTAAGACCTACAAGGAGCTGCTGGCTGACTACATCAACTATCGAGAGATTGAAGCTAAACTAAAAGAAATGGAAGAGCAAAATGCGCAACTACTCAGAGAAAGAAGCCCGAGCCCTACGCCCCAACAAGATACTGCCACGGTGGCATGAACTTCGGCATAGTAGTAGCCGACTTCGGCGAACAGTTGAGCAGAAAATCCAAGAGTTAAGCGATGACCCCGCCGAATTTTTTGAGCAAACATTGGGTTTTAAACCCTATGATTATCAAAAAGAGTTTGCTCAAATGTTTGAGAGTAATCAGTTTACTGCTGCTCGCTGGTGTAGGCAAAGCGGCAAAACCCAAACCATATCTGCACTGCTGCTGAAGTATGCAGTAAAGCACCCCAACGTTGCAATAGGCATAGTTGGGCCATCATGGCGGCAAACCAAGCGCATCATAGCGCGCATAGCCGCGTTGAGCAGGAAGCTTCCGTTGGGGATTGCGTTTAAGCCTCAGAAAACCCAAATTCACTTTGCGAACGGAAGCAGCATAGAAGCTTTCCCGAATAACCCTGAAACAATCCGCGGACCCACCCTCCACGTGGTGTATGCTGACGAGTTTAACTTTGTGGCTAACGACCAAGAACTCTACGACGCCATACTCTATACGCTTGGCACAACTGACGGCAAATTTGTCTGTAGCAGCACGCCGTGGCATAGCGATAGTTTATTTTTCAAGATTTTCAACCACAAAGACTTTTGTGATTTCAAAACCAGCCACGTCACCGTTGAGCGGGCTCTTAGTCCAAACGGTCCTCTCAAGCCCAATATTATTCAGCGGATTAAGACTCAGATGGGTGATGACCCAACACGTTGGCGCAGAGAAATGATGGCAGAATGGGTGGAAGACGACAACGTTTGGCTAACACAGAGCCTGATTGCTTCTTGCATTGGCACGCAACAGAACTGTGGGCAGGAGCTTCGTGAATTTGACCCGCAAACGCTCAAGAGAGGGGTCTTTTTTGCTGGGTTGGACTTGGCTCAAACACGCGATTACAGTGTCCTATCAATAGTTGAACGCGATGTCGATAGGCTCTTTCTTAGGCACCTCAAAATCTTCCCCCAACCCACAGTCTACGCCACAGTACTGGGCTACATCAAGGCACTGCAAGACCGCTGGAACGGCTTCAGACGGATTCGCGTTGATTTTACACGCGAAGGACCAAGCTTCATCGCAGACATGGAAGACGCTGGCATCAGGAACGCCGAAGGCGTCAACTTTAGCGTGCCACGCAAAAGCGAAATGGCAAGCCTGCTAAAACAAAGAATGTTAAACAAACAATTCTACTATCCACTGCTGAACTGGGAGCGACCCTACCGAGGAGACATCTGCATTGAACTCAATGTTGAGCGTTACGATTTGCGCAGGGACGGCAACGTTGGCTTCTCGCATCCGTGGGGCACACATGACGACGTTTTCTGGAGCATTGCGCTTGCGGTTTATGCGACGGCAGACATGGGACCCGAACCATTCCTAGCAGTAATCCCGCGAGAATAATTCAAAATGTCAGGTAGAGAAAGATTTGAATCTCCGTCTCTTGAGTGCAGGTCAAGCATTAAACAAATAATTCTTAATGAAGCTGTGTCTGAGACTTGTCGCGATATTGAAATACTATATGCTCGCCATTTCTCTTGTGTTTTATAGTAAAAACTTCCATATTCGATATGCGGTTGCAAAGGTGTTTCTTTAATTCAATTGCTTCCTTTGTTGATTGAAGGATGAGATTAAAGCTGCGTTCTTTTATTTGTGGATAAAATGAGCTATGTGGGTTTCCTTCACTATGAACCTCTGCCATGATTCTTAACCGTGGTCTGACTGAAGCCTTTTCAATATCCTGTGAGCAGGCTATTATTGTTTGGTCGTCTATACATCGCAGAGCCTTTTCTACTTCTTCCATTGTCTTTTTTGATGTACTGATACCTTTCTTTTCTAGATGGCGGTGATAAACATGGAGAAGCATTTCATGGAATAAGCGTTGTTTGGGTAATGTTTCAAAGAAAGCTCCATCGATTATTGAAATTTTAACTCTTTTGCTTCCCTTATTTGTTCTTACTAAGTAAAAGCATCTTCGATCAAATTTCATATATTGTTCTGTTGGCGGTAATTCTCCGTCAATAATGCTTGCTATTTTTGATACTATGTTCTTGCCATTTATGATGTCTATCTCTTCGAGAGTTTTAGTTTTTGTAGGAATTGTCGAATTGAAGGATGCAATGCTAGCGCTCTTTGAGTCCTTCAGTTCTAATAAGCTTCCACAGGAGTAAGTTGCTCCAATTTTAGTTTTAAATAAGAAATCTGGAAATCGCTGCGATTGAGAGTAAAGGATGTTTTCATTTAGCCCTTGTTTTATCAGTAGGTCGAGATTGATATTTTTCCAAAGATCACAGCCATAACTTTTTGCTTCTTTACGATTGTCTACATAAGCAAACTTTTGGTCACCGCTTTTCAAAGCTATCTCTTCAAGAGGCGAGTTAAGAATTAATTTTCCACTCTTGAGATTATTTACAATGTTAACGTATAGTTCAGCTACATCAGACAGGTCTATCATAGCAACTTCTTCTGCTCAAGGTTAGCGCTTTTAACATTCCAAATAGTGTTAAGGTTATCCGTGAATTTGTAGTAATCCCTGTATTTTTCGACTCTATCTGGTGGTCTTATAAAGTTCAATCTCTTTTTAATCAAAGCTACATGCGCTGGATCAAGTTCCAACCCAATTGAGTTACGTTCGAGCTGCTTTGCTACTACCAGTGTTGTGCCCGTTCCTGCAGTAGGGTCGAGGACAACATCGCCAGGTAAGCTAGATGAAAGAATTATTCTGAGAAGCAAGGAAATTGGGCTTTGTTGGGTGTGAATTCTCTTGCCTTCTTCATTTCTTATTGCTTCGTCGCCTGCAAAATAGCCCGATGTCATTTCTCTTATATCATCCCAAACATCAGTCAAATAAATTCCGTTTTCATGCTTATACTTATGCCAAGGAAGGGCTGGAGGGTCGATGCGAAGTTTATTGAATACCCTAGGCTTGTTCCCCTTTATCGCATACGCGATTATTTGATATTGTTTAGAGAAGCGAGAACCACATGGGACAGCAGACGTTTTTTTCTTCCATATTATCAGGTTCTGAAATTTCCAATTCGTCCTTCTCAGAACAGATAGGACATTTTCGACGTTTTTTTCTCGATGCATGAAATAGATCGCTCCGCCTAGCTGAGTGATTTCATATACACCTTTGAGTATCTCTTCTACCCACTCCCAGTATTTTTCGTCAGGTTGGTTGTCATCAAAAAAGCGGTAGTCTTTTCCCTGGTTATACGGTGGATCAAAGAACGTTAAATCGACATTTCCTAAAGCGCTTGGAATGAGGTATTTAATGCAGTCTCCTTCGATTACTCTGTGCCAGAGATTTTGAACTTGTTTTATTTCACTCTTATTTTCTTTGGTTTCTTCTGAAACTTCGACCATAGGCACTTCAGCTTAGGTTTATTTACACAGATGTTGTATATATTTTCAGTTCCATTAATTATAACTTCTTTATTATAGCTTGAAGTGAAGCATGTCAGTAGCAGAGGTATTCAAAGTTCTTCGTTTAAAGCGGCATTTTTGGTTCCAATTTTTGCCTTTGCAGAATGTGTTTTTATGCGAATTTGGTATTTTTGTATACTGGCGATGTGTGTTGACGCTTAAGCCGTTAGCCGTGCGCGTCCTATATGCTCTTTTTGAGATGTGAAAACAAAAACAAACCCAACATGCCCTCACAACCACAACCAGCCGCCCCAACATAGAATCATGTATCACTTGTGAAGAAAAAACCGCATCACACAACCTAACAGACCAAGAAAAACAACGCAAAAACAAAACACAACCCAATCCACAAGCAGACATGTGACAGGATTAAAACAAAATTTCTCACACAAAGAAAACAAACAACACTAAAGAACCTTAACCAACGTATCCAAATTAAAAATGGTGTTTGCACAACCATTCTTAATCAAAGGTATAGCCTGCCCAGCAACATCCATACCATTCAAAAGCGGAGCCATCATCTTCATCTCCTCCCCACAAGCAACCCCAATAATACCCTCATACCGCGCATTTTTAAGAATCTTCGGAATACAAGAACCACCAGGCACAACATAAACATCATAACCCTTATTTTCAGCCAACCGCGCTGCCTTATTCACCAAACAATCCTCAGAACAATGCGCACACACATACGACGGAACATCAGCATCAAACGTCGCCCTGCAACGAGAATCCATATATTTCCGAGAACAATGCGGCAGAAAAACCGCCCTCTTCTTAGTTTCCAAAAACTTGCCCCTCTGCATACTGTTAATGGCCTGCAAATCAATCAAATCCTGAAGCAAAACAATCGCATCAGAAATATTCAAACCCGTAGCTTCCTGAATCTTAAACTTAAGAATCAAATCATTGAGCGTTTTAAGAAAACTCTTATGCATACCCTTCTGATAACTAACCATAGCAATCTCACTAAAGAAGAACCGAGGAACCTGCGACAGATCAAAGGTAAATTTATAGGGCATAGCTTAGCATAAAGAATAACACGCTTAATAAAAATACCTATGTAGCATCAAGAACTTGCATGATCTTGTTTTTCGAAGTTTAACCCTAAAAGCTCCCTGAGAGCTTTAATCTCCTGCCTTAATTGTTTAACTTCAACCTCAAGGTTACTGGCTCGTGTTTCCGCGTCTTTCTTAAAATTCTCAATATCAAGGAGTAATTTAGGCTCTGAGTTGATTACTTCTAAATGTTTATGCAAATCCGCCAAGTTCTGTCTAAGCCCAAACTGTATTTTTTCAAGTTTACTGATCGCCGCTTCTATTTTTACAGTCTCGGAAGCGTTATTGGTGGAATGAGCCATTTTCACGCTCCCCTCAAAAAAAGGGTTAGATGCTTATTTCAAACATCAACCGTTCAACAAGTTCCTTGTACCTATTTCGAATGGTAACCTCAGTCACTTGGGCAATTTCAGCAATTTCCCTCTGAGTCTTGCGCTCACCCGTCAAAACCGAAGCAACATAACTCGCTGCTGCCGCTATGCCTGTTGGTCCTCTGCCAGAGGTAAGTTTGAGATCTTTTGCCGCAGTCAAAATTTTATGTGCAATTTCTTCTACTTTTCCCTGCATCGTCAACTGGTTGGAAAACTTGGTTATGTACTGGTTTGGTCTTAGCGGTGGGATTGAATAGTTTAGCTCTCTAATTAAGAAACGGTAACTTCTGCCAACTTCTTTCTTGTTAACCGTCGAGCACTGAGAAATTTCATCCAAAGTCCTAGGCAACCCACATTGCCTGCAAGCCAAATAGATCGCCGCCGAAGTAACACCCTGAATAGACCTGCCCCTAATCAGGCGCTCTTTAACAGCTTTACGATAAATAACTGAGGCTGTTTCAAGAATATTCTTCGGAAGATTCAAATTATTAGAAATCTTGGTAATCTCTGAGAGGGCAAAAGCCAAGTTTCTCTCAGTCGCGTCTGAAACCCTGATACGCCTTTGCCATTTACGCAGACGATAAACCTGCGCTTTCTGTCCAGGCGAGAGACTTTTACCATAGATATCGCGGTCATGCCAATCAATCGTCGTTGACAAGCCCTTGTCATGAATAGTATACGTTAAAGGAGCTCCAACACGAGTTCTCTTTGACCTCTGCTCATCATCAAAAGCTCTCCATTCAGGTCCTCGGTCAGCGATTTTTTGTTGCACAACAAAGCCGCAGTCCATGCAAACTTTTTCAGCACATTCATAGTCTCTCATAATTCGGGTGCTACCACATTCAGGGCATGCCTCAACTTTAGACGGTTCAACTCTTGGCGCAACATCTTTTTCTATTGCTTTTTCATGTAACTTGCTATCTCTAATCATACCTTTTTTTACTCCGTTTCGTTTTCGAGAGAAGCAAGTACAATGGTTTATTCACCAGTGTAGCGGGTTCCCTGACGGTTGACTTAACAACTGCATAAGGTGAAGACACTGGACCAATGATGTCGAAAACTCTGCCCACAACTTTCAGGTTCTCGTCAACAACTTCTAGGCCAATTTTCGGGGGGTTTGCTGTTTTTATTATAATATTTCCCGATGGAGTCACATTTGACGCCTTGCCCAATTTTTGCAAACGCAGTCCCCTCTCGAAAAACATGTAGGTGACCGTAATAGCGTATTTAAAGCTTTCTAAGTTGTGTTTTGGCTGAAAGTTCAGGACTTGCTTTTTACAGTAGAAAGCTTCTTAAATAAGAAGTGTTGATAAGACTGTGCCTTGAAAAAGGGTGAGGCTAATATGTCAAAACCATTCTATGTAAAATATGAAGTCCCCAAAGAACTCGTAGATGCAGCCTATGAAGCCCTAACGATTGCTTCAAAATCAGGATCAGTTAGGAAAGGAACCAACGAAGCTACAAAAGCTGTAGAACGCTCACAAGCAAAACTGGTCGTCATAGCTGAAGATGTTGATCCACCAGAAGTCATAGCACACCTACCGCTACTCTGCGACGAAAGAAAAATTCCATACGTCTTTGTCCCAAGCAAAGAACAACTCGGCAAATCAATCGGCATCGATGTCCCGTGTGCAGCGGCATGCATCATGAGGGAAGGAGAAGCCGCAGGATTAATCAAAGAAATCATCACACGCATTGATCAGGTTAAACGAGGAACTCAGTAATGAGCAGTAAAGAAGCGGCAGAACAACTAATTCCCTCAGAAGTTATTCAAATCATTGGTCGCACCGGCGTCACAGGCGAAATTACACAAGTTAGAGTGCGCATAATGGAAGGCAAAGACAAGGGCAGAATCATCACACGCAACGTTAAAGGACCAGTTAGAGTACAAGATATTCTGATGCTGCGAGAAACTGAAAGAGAAGCAAAGAAAATCACAAGATAAAAACGGAGAGAAAGTGTCATGCCAAAACCTAGAAAATGTTCGTTCTGTGGTGCTGATTTCCCAGCTGGCACAGGCATGATGTACGTTAAGAACGATGGCTCTATTCTATGGTTTGATTCAAACAAATGCAAGAAAAGCAGCTTATCATTCAAACGTGACGCTCGTAAGCTGAAGTGGACTAAGTACTTCGGTAAAGAAGAGAAGGGCAAAGGGTAGAAAGCAATCCTTCTACGTGTTTCAACCCATTTTTTCCTATTTTTCAAAAGTTATTCGTTTTTCGACTGAAATCTTATTTACATAGTTTTTAATCCAAATTAGGTGCAAAATGCCTCTCCTTAGGACAAAAAAAGAAATATTCGAATGGTTAAAACAAGGCAAAAAAACTATTGACGTGAGAAAAGGCAAGCCTTACCGTGGAGAATTCGCCTATTTTCAATCAGGTCAACAGATGTTGCGTCTAAGGATAATCAAGAGGGAAACTGGGAGATTAACTGATCTTGTGCATGGGGGCAATTACTGGTTGGTTATTCCTTCAGCTGAGACTTTGGAGGATGCGGTAGTCTATCTGCAGGTGCTTTATGGCAACTGTGATGGTTTTTTTACTGCTTATTACGTTAAGCCGGCAACTGATGTGCGAAATCATTTGTAACAGATAATTTATCGCTGTTTTAGCCTAATATTTGTCTGTTTTTCGTAATAAAAGTGCAATAAACGTAACGCTTAAATAGTCTTATTTACATTTCTTTGCCACACAATGAGGAATAAAAATGCAAACATTCAATGGATGCTACACTGCATTAATAACACCCATGACCCGTAATCGTCAAGTCGATTACGAAGGATTACAGCAATTGGTAGATTTCCAAATTAAAAACGGTGTGCAGGGTTTACTTGCCGTAGGCACAACCGGCGAGAGCCCAACTTTAGACTGGATTGAGCACAGTAAAGTAATAGAAAAAGTACATGAATATTCAAGAGGAAAAGTCCTGACCATTGCGGGGACAGGCAGTAACTCAACTCAAGAAGCCATAGAAGGCACAGAACACGCCCAAAACGTTGGTGTAAACTGTGTTCTTTTAGTTGACCCATACTATAATGGTCCGAGCTCGCTGGAAATTCGCAGAGAATACATTGAGCCTATTGCACGCAAGTTTCCTGAAGTGCAAGTAATTCCATACATTATACCGGGCAGGACTGGAACACAGTTGTATCCCCAAGACTTAGCTATCTTGCATCAGCAGTATGCCAATGTTCGGTGCGTGAAGGAAGCTACAGGCGACCTCAAGAACATGGAGTTAACAAGGCAACTTTGCGGCGAAGACTTTACTATTCTGTCAGGTGATGATGATAAAACATACACAATGATGGTTTCACCAGATATTCGTGCAAGTGGAGTCATATCAGTCGTATCTAACGTTGCACCAAGAGCAGTCACTGACATGACACATTACATACTTGACGGTAACGAGGAAGCAGCCAGCGTAATTGCTCAAGCCCTCCAACCGCTTTTCAGCATTGTAACGGTGAAAACCCAAGAACAAACACCATACGGACAAGTAACATGCAAAGCCCGCAATCCATTAGCTTACAAGGCACTGATGAATGTGTTAGGCATGCCCGCGGGACCATGCAGGCAACCCTTAGGCAAAATGACACGCACAGGCTTAGAAGTAGTCCTTGCAAACGCAAGAAAAGTCTATGAAGCCAACCCGCAGGTTCTCGAACCCGTTGCTGATTTCTTTGGCGTAGACATAGACGACCGTCTCTACAATGAGAAGTATTTGGAGGGACTTTTCTATGCTTAAGTTCTGTGTTGCAGGTGCAGCGGGCAGAATGGGCAACGCCATTATCACTGAAGCCACCGCCAGAGGGCATCAAATTATAGGCGCAGTAGAAGCCCCCAACATGCCCTGTGTCGGTAAAAGCCTCAAAGAACTCGGAGTCAGCCATTCAGACACAAGAATACTAAGCTCCGACAGGTTAACCGAAGCTGTGCAAAATGCAGATGTTTACGTCAGTTTCACCACGCCAGACGCTGACTTAAAAAATATTCCAGTCGTCGCTAACCTTGGCAAACGCATTATCCTTGGAACCACAGGCTTTACACCAGAGCAAAACCGCCAAGTTGTAGCCGCCATGACAGGCAAAGTTCCAGCAGTCTTCTCACCCAACTACAGCGTAGGCGTCAACATACTCTTCAAACTCGCAGAGGCGCTCAAAGCGTTTCCAGCAGGCTATGACTTTAGCATAAACGAAATTCACCATACGGGAAAAAAAGATGCTCCAAGCGGCACAGCCAAAAAACTCGCTGAAATCATCGCTAATGCGCGCGGTTACAAGAAAACCGTTCACGGCAGAGAAGGCATAAGCCCGCGCCAAAGTGAAGAACTCGAAGTCACTGCACTGCGCGCTGGAGGAGTTGCAGGAGTACACGACTTAATAGTTGCAGGACAAAACGAAATGCTACGCATCGAACACACTGCATTCTCACGTAATGTGTTTGCTCAAGGCGCTGTCTTGGCTGCTGAATGGTTAAGCAAACAAACCGAGCCGAAAGTGTACAGTATGGCTGATGTCTTAGGGTTATCTTAACTGAAAAATTACCATTAACTTTTTTATCAAGGAACAAATAAAGTGAAAAGGTCAAAGGAAGAAAAAGAAAATGTCAAATAAACGTAAAGTCGCCGTGTTAGGCGCAACAGGGGCCGTTGGACAACGGTTCATTCAACTCTTGCAGGGGCACCCATGGTTCGAAATTGAGGTGCTCGCCGCTTCAGAGCGGTCAGCAGGCAAAAAGTTCAAGGATGCATGCAACTGGGTCATGGAGACTGATATGCCAAAGGAAATCGGTGAGATGCCAGTGGCAAACGTTGATGTAGCGTCCGTAGAGAAGGTGGGTAAAGTAGACTTGGTATTTTCATCGTTGCCAGGCGATTTGGCGGGTCCCGTTGAAGCAGAATTTGCAGCTAAGTACCCAGTGTTCAGTAAGGCAAGTGCTCACCGCATGGAAAAGGATGTGCCCTTAATTGTTCCAGAAATCAACCCTGACCACGCAGAGTTGGTTAAGGTTCAGCAGAAGGCACGTGGTTGGAAGGGTTTCATCACTACTGACCCTAACTGTAGTACCATTCAAATGGCGATTACGTTAAAGCCGCTGATGCAGTTTGGTTTGAGGCAAGTTGTTGTTTCAACTATGCAAGCCTTGAGCGGTGCAGGTTACCCAGGCGTGGCTTCACTTGACATAATCGACAATGTGGTTCCTTTCATTTCTGGAGAGGAGGACAAGATGGAGTCAGAAGCCCTCAAGATTCTTGGAACCTTCAACGGCAAGGCAGTGCAGAACGCCGATTTCAAGATTAGCGCAAGCTGCAACAGAGTCCACGTTAAGGATGGCCACTTAGAGGTAGTCTTTGTCAAGCTGGACCAAAATCCATCGCTTGAGGAAATCGAGGCGGCATTTGCCAACTTTAAGGGTGAACCTCAACGGTTAAAGTTGCCCTCTGCACCGGAGCACCCGATTGTTGTTCGGCATGAAAAGAACCGACCCCAACCTCGCTATGACCGCGACGCAGAAGGCGGCATGAGTGCTGTCGTCGGTAGGATACGTAAGGATCCGATTATGACTTTCAAGTACCTCTGTCTTGGGCATAACACGATTCGTGGGGCTGCAGGCGGTGGCATTCTAAGTGCGGAGTTGTATGTGGCTAAAGGTTTAGCTTAAGGCAGGCGCGCAAACACAAACTAACTAGACGGTGTAACTAATGGTTAAGAGAAAGCTTCGTGAACCCTTAGAAGAACGAAAGGGCAACCTGTTCTTTGACGGTTTCTCAGTTAAGGAACTGGCACAAAAGTATGATACGCCACTGTATGTGATAAGCGAGAAGTGTATCCGCGATAACTATGACCGTCTCCACACAGCACTGATTAACAATTACAAGTACGTGCGCATTTACTATGCGGCAAAAGCAAACACTAATCTTGCTGTTCTACGGATTCTGCAGTCACAAGGCGCATACTTAGACACTGTTAGCCCCGGCGAAGTCTTCATGGCACTAAGTAGCGGTTTCACACCTGACCGCATCCTCTTCACTGGCACAAGCGTAAGAAACGATGAGCTCAAGATGCTGGCTGACGCCAACATAACCATAAACGTGGATTCACAATCAGAGCTTGACCGATTGCTAAAGATTTCTGTGCCGCAGATTCTGTCAGTGCGGGTTAATCCAGAAATCGGCGCGGGGCACCATAGTCACTGCATTACTGCTGGTTCAGAGTCAAAGTTTGGGCTTTGGGAAGAAGAAACCATTCAAGCTTTTGCCATTGCTCAAAGGGCAAGGGTGGAACGCTTCGGCATCCACATGCATATTGGTTCAGGTATCCTAGACGTTGAGCCATACGTTTTAGCGGTTGAAAAGCTGCTCAAGATAGCCAAGCGTGTTCACGATGAAGTTGGCATTGACTTTGAATTCATAGACATTGGCGGTGGGCTTGGTGTTCCTTACAAGCCAGAGGATAAGGAATTGGATTTGACAGAGTTCTCCAGCAAGGTCGTGGGTCTGTTCAAGAGCAAGGTTAAGGAGTACGGTTTAGGCAAGCCGTTCTTATGTGTTGAGCCTGGCAGATACTTGGTTTGTGACGCCAGCATCCTCTTGACATCGGTTAATACTGTCAAGGTTACACCAGCCAAGAAATTTGTTGGTGTGGACGCTGGCTTCAATACGCTTCTTCGCCCGACAATGTACGGCTCGTACCATCCAATCTTGGTTGCTAACAAGCTTGGTTTAGCAGACAAGGAAACCTACGATGTGGTTGGTCCAATCTGTGAGTCAGGTGATGCCTTAGCCAAGGATAGGAAGTTGCCTAATGTTGAAGAGGGCGATTTAATTGCGGTACTTAACGCTGGTGCTTACGGTTTTAGTATGAGTTCACAGTATAACTCGCGTCCAAGAGCGGCAGAGGTTATGATTCGGCAGGGCAAGGCAGTCTTGGTTAGGGAACGTGAGCAACTTAAAGATTTGATTTCAAGTCAGCGGGTGGCAAGTGACCTTTGATGCGCTTCTGGAAGATGCACGGCTTAGGCAACGATTATGTTGTAATTGATAATAGAGACCAAAAAATCAGTGACAAGCACGCTTCTGCTTTGGCTAAGCGGCTTTGCGAGAGACGTTTTTCCGTTGGCGCAGACGGGCTTTTGTTGGTTTATGCCTCCAAGAATGCGGATGTGAAGATGAGGATTTTTAATGCGGACGGCAGCGAAGCAGAAATGTGCGGCAACGGCATAAGGTGCTTTGCTAAGTACTGCTACGAAAACGGCATCGCCAAGAAAACAGAGTTCTCGGTAGAAACGCTCGCGGGCATGAAGCACGTATGGTTAACACTTGACGGAAGTGAAGTAACGGCAGTCAAGGTTGACATGGGTGCTCCCAACTGGCAGCGTTCATCTCTTCCAATGCTTGGACACGGTACAGCCATAAACGAGGACTTGGAAGTTGACGGAAAATCCTACATTGTGACCTGCCTGTCCATGGGCAACCCCCACTGCGTCACATTCGTCGAAAACGTCAACAACTTCCCAGTCGCGACTGTTGGTCCACTTATCGAAAACCACAAGGCTTTCCCAAAAAGAACTAACGTTGGCTTTGTTCAAGTTCTCAACCGCAACGAGCTTCGAGTGCGAGTTTGGGAGCGCGGTTGCGGAGAAACGCTTGCCTGTGGTACAGGAACATGTGCTGCTGTTGCTGCGGCAAACAAGCTTGGCAGAATAGGCAACAAGGTTACGGTTCACGTGCTTGGCGGCGACTTGCAAGTTGAAGTGAGCGAGACCCTGTTCTTGAGCGGGCCAGCTGAGAAAGTCTATGAAGGCACATTATTCAAGGAGAACTGAAAAATGACGTTTGAATACGCAGAACGAATAAAGCGGCTACCACCCTACCTGTTTGCCCAACTTGAAAAACTTATGAGAGAAAAGAAGTGTTGTGGAGTTGATCTCATATCGCTTAGCATCGGAGACCCTGACCTTCCACCGCCAGACTTTGTTGTGGAGGCGCTAAAAGAAGAAGTTGCCAACCTCAAGAACCATAACTACTCTTTCAGCCAAGGGGAACCCGACTTTCGCGCTGCAGTGACGGGTTGGTGCAAGAAACGCTTCAATGTTGACCTTGAGCATGAACAAGTCGTCGCGCTCTTAGGTTCCAAAGAAGGTCTTGCAAACGTTGCACGAGCGTTCATAAACCCAGGCGACAAGGTTATGGTTCCAGACCCCGCTTACCCCGTTTACGCAAACGGCAGCACAATTCTCTGCGACGGCATCGCCGTGCCCATGCCTCTTTTGGAAGAAAACGGTTTCAAGCCTGATTTTGACGCCATCGATGCGCAGGGCGCCAAAATGATGTTTCTCAACTACCCAAACAACCCAACCGCCGCAACCGTTGACAAGAAGTTTCTCAAAGAAGCTGTAGATTTCGCCAAAGACAACAACCTGATACTATGCTACGACAACGCTTACTCTGAAATCACCTACGACGGCTACACCGCCCCGAGCATACTGGAAGTTGATGGTGCCATGGATGTTGCCATTGAATTTCACTCGCTCTCCAAAACCTTCAACATGACAGGCGACCGCATTGGCTTCGCTGTAGGCAACAAGAAGCTTATAGATGGCTTAACTCAAGTCAAAACCCAAATCGACAGTGGACCACCAGTTTACACTCAGAGAGCTGCCGTCAAAGCTTTGGCATCCTATAAGAGCCGTGACCCACCAGAGTTTCTGCAGAAAAACAATCAAATCCTAAAGGAACGCCGCGACCTGCTTGTCGATACACTCTGCAAAATTGGCTATGAAGTTGAGCGGACTAAAGCAACCTTCTATGTATGGGTTAACTGCAAGTGTAGTTCGATGGAGTTTGCGGCTAAACTCCTTGATGTTGGCGTTGCTGTTACTCCCGGCATCGGCTTTGGCAAATACGGTGAAGGCTACATCAGAATAACTTTCACTCAGCCTAAAGAACGCATAAAGGAAGCCTGCGACCGAATAGCCAGTGCCTTCTAAATCACTTTTTATTTTTCCATTCTTCTTGGAGCTTCTCAGCCATGTTGCCGTCTTCTAGGATGACGGGTCCTCGGTAACCGCAATTTCTGCACTGCCATAACGACCAGAACTGGGGCATCCCCTGAGCCCAAAAAACATCGGTTGACCCGCACTGAGGACAGAACTTTAATGAAAATCTCTTCCGTTTATTCGTGGTAGAAGACTTGCTTTTCAAATGGAATTCCTCAACTGGATATATAGGGGCAAAATACATTAAACTTGTTTTTGGCGAATCTGCGCCTTCTTTTGTACACGTAATAAAAAGCTTTTCAGGGTTACGTTTTTTTATGTGAAGTAGCATTAGCAAGGTGTCGAGTTATCTATCCCAAAAACAGGTAGGTCACTGTATGGTTGAAAACGTCAAAGAACTCCTAAAACTTCACGAAGGCATAACACATGAGGTTTATTTGGACAATGAGAACTCCAGCATAGTGCCCCAAGAAGTAGTAGACGCCATGTTACCTTACTTCAACAATAAAGCCTACGGAAACCCAACGTTGACGCATAAGCCAGGATGGGAAGCCTTCGAAACCATAATGACCAGTCTAACAAAAATCAGCCGTTTCATGGGCGCAAAAAATCCTGAAGAAATCACGTTGGCTCCAAGCGAAACAGAAGCAAACAACCTAGCCATCATGGGCTCAGCGTTCGCACAAAAAAGTAAAGGCAACAAAATAGTCATTTCGGAAGTTGAGCCCATAAATGTGTTGCAAGTTGCAGAGATGATGAAAAAATTCGGTTTTTCAACCACCAAAATCCCAGTTGACCGCGAAGGCTTCATCAACCTTGAAAAGCTAAAGGGCGCCGTAGACAACCAAACCGTTCTCGTAAGCATTTCAGCGGTAAACAATGAACTTGGAACAATTCAACCCCTCAAGGAAGCTGTTGATATTGTTAAAGCCAAAAACCCGCAAGCCCTTTTTCATACTGATGCCTCAGACGCTTATGGCAGAATCCCTCTCAATGTGCAGGACTTAAACGTTGACTTAGCAACCGTGAGCAGCTATAAGATTCAGGGTCCACGCGGCATGGGCGCTATGTACCTGCGGGAAGGCTTAAACATGGAACGCATACTCGAAGGGCAAATCGGGACGCAAAGGCTCTGGCCAGGCATAGAGAACACTCCACTAATCGTAGGCTTTACAAAGGCTTCTGAGTTGGCGTTCGAGAACTTTGAGGCAACCACCACAAAGATGCGAACATTGCGCGACAAGCTTGTTGACGGCATATTCAGTGAACTAACTGATCTGCGTTTTAACGGTCCAAAGGGCGACAAACGCTCACCAGACAACGCCAACATAAGTGTCCTGCGCTGTGAAGGCGAAGCCCTAACCATTGAACTTAGCCTCAAAGGTGTCTACGTTTCCAGCGGGAGCGCATGTAGCCGAAGACTACTTCAGCCAAGCCATGTGTTGGTTGCTATTGGGCGCCAGTTTAGCGAGGCGCATGGCAGTATTCTTATGAAGACTACGCGGTACCATACAGAAGAGGATATAGCTTACGTTTTAGAAGTCTTACCAGTAGCCGTGAACCGTATCCGAGGGATAGTCGGCTCAACAGGAGTTGAATAAATGTCACGTATACCTCTACCTTACAACCCCAAAGTAATGGACTTATTCCGCAACCCCAAGAATTTGGGCAAAATGGAAGATGCCACAGTAGTTGCAGTAGCCGGCAACCCGGCTTGCGGAGACATGATTACGTTTTATTTAAAAATTAATGAGCAGGAAATAATTGAGAAGGCAACGTTTGAGAGCTATGGGTGCGCCGCCAACATTGCTACTTCCAGCATAGTCACCGAAATGATTAAAGGCTTAAGCTTAGAGGCAGCATGGAAAAACATTACTTGGCAGAAGGTTACTGAGGAAATCGGCGGCTTGCCAAGCGTCAAATTCCACTGCGGGGTCCTTGCTGTCGGTGCACTAAAACGTGCTATAAGGCAATACTACACGCAAAAGGGCGTAGCTGCTCCCACTTGGTTGCCTAGTGAAAACACTTTTGAGGAAAAACAAGCCTTAGAGGAAGAACAGCTTGCAAAAATGCTTTCCAAGAGGATGAAAACTGAGGCAGAAAAGTAACCGTGGATATTCAAGCGATTCGCAGCGACTTTCCTATTCTGAAAAGGACAATTAACGGCAATCCACTAATCTACTTTGACAACGCTGCCACAACTCAAAAGCCTCGTCAAGTCATCGACGCCGTAACCGATTACTATCAAAACCACAATGGTAATGTACACCGTGCAGTCCACACGCTTTCTATGGAGGCAACTGACCTGTATGAGAAGGCACGGGAGAAAGTCGCAAAATTTATCAACGCCAAAGACCCAGCTGAAATCGTTTTCGTCAGGGGCACAACTGAAGCAATAAACTTGGTAGCGTACTCTTGGGGGCTAAGCAACCTTGGCAAGGGTGACGAAGTTCTAGTTTCTCTTATGGAGCATCACAGCAATATAGTTCCGTGGGAAGTCACTTCTAAACGAGGGGATTTCACCGTAAAATACGCCGACTTAAACGAGGACGGCACGCTCAACTACACAGATTTCGAGAACGAGTTCTCCAGCAAAACAAAGATTGTTAGCTTAAGCCACGTCTCAAACGTCACAGGCGCAATAAACGACATTAAAAGAATTGCCAAGATCGCCCATGACAATGGCGCTTTGGTATTGGCTGATGGTGCCCAGTCTGTTCCACACATGCCTGTGAACGTTCAGGATTTAGGTGTAGATTTCTTGGTGTTTTCAGGTCATAAAATGCTCGGACCCACAGGCATCGGAGTTCTCTACGGCAAAAAAGAACTTTTGGAAAAAATGCCGCCTTTCGAGGGCGGAGGCGAAATGATACGGGAAGTCGAGTTTAGCCAAGATAGTGGGCGCTGTAGTGTTTCTTTTAATGATTTGCCTTGGAAGTTTGAGGCTGGTACACCTAACATTGCAGGTGCCGTCGGTTTAGGCGCAGCAATAGCATACTTGGAGGGCTTGGGCATGGATAACATTTTGAGTCATGAAAAAGCGCTCACTAAATATGCAGTTGAGCGCATGAGGGAGTGCAGTAAAGTTACCGTTTATGGTCCAAGTGACCTCTCAAAAAAATGCGGCATTATTCCTTTCAGCGTTAAGGGAATGTCCTCGCATGACGTTGCGTTATTCTGCGATAACTTTGGCATAATGATGCGGAGCGGCTACCACTGTGCACAACCTCTGCATCAACAAATTCTCAAGTTGCATTCCTCAGCTAGGGCAAGCTTTTACTTATACAATACAACCGAGGAAATTGACCGCTTCATTGAAGTCCTAAAGGAGCTGGACAAACTCTAATGCCCTCAATTGATGACTATGTGGCGCGCATTGAAGGAACATGCGGTGCAGAAAGCGACGTAATTGTTGTTTTCAAGTATGAAAAGAAGGATGAAGCCATCGCCAACATCTTAAAGAAAGCCAAACTCAAGAACACGATTGCAGGCATAATTTTTGAATTAACCTTTCAAGACATGTCTTTCCGCCTCTACACGAGTGGAAAAGCAATTTTTCGAGGCGTAAAAACAAGGCAAGATTTGAATAACCTTTTGGCTGGTCTTCTACTTTAGTTTCTTTAGGCGCAGTTTAAGCCATACTTTGGTCCTGCTTACCCAGTTAACAATTGGAAAAAGCGGATACTTAATTGAACTCGGCAAGGCATCTTTTAGTTCCCTATGTAACCCCAAGCGTACGGCTGTTCTGCCTTTGCTTGTAAGCGGTATGTAGTAGCGGTTTATGGGAAACTTGACGAAGCCATGGTTGTTTTTGAACTTGTCAAGCGAGGGGTGATTGCCTATTCTGCCATACATAAGCCACCGTTCGCCTTTGGATGCGCAGACTTCAACTGCTTTTGCTAACAGAGCGTTGTTTAGGGCTTTATCCCAATGCTTCTGTAATGAAAGTATGTTTGAGACGATTGCGATGTGGTCGCCGTAGAGCAACTGGATGAAACCCAAGATTTCCCCGTCTAATACAGCAGTGATGAATGTGTTGTTCTGGGCGGCGTACATGTTAACACGTACGGTTTCGAGTGATTCACCGTAATGGGGGAACGCGCGTTCTTGGCGGATTGGCGTTTCATTATAGATTTTATAGATGCCCACAGCTAATTCTTCGCTGGGTTCCACAACAGAGACGCTTACACCACTTTTCTCAGCTTTGCGTACCATGTTGCGGGTTTTTTTGCCGGTGTCACTCCACCACTTCTCATAATCAGTTATCTCTAGTAATGCAACGTTGTCTTCTTCTCGTATCCAGTCGGCCGATGGGTTACTAATGGGGCAGCACCATCGGCGGTCCAAAAATGTAAGGATATCTACGCCTCGGCCTCGCAGTTTCTCAATCAACGCTGGTGTCACGTTAAGGTCGTATAGGTATTCTTGGATGTTACGTGCAACCCGCGCGAAAAACCTCTTGTGTATATGTATGTTTTTGAGTTCTTCGTCTACCGCTAAAACGCTCCTTAGAACCTCATAGTAAGGTGGTCGGCGACCTTTTTTTTGGAATAGCCATTCTGGATGAATAGACAAAATAAAATTTTTCTTAATCCACTCTTCCGCTATCCTTTTGCTTTCTTCCACATCGTGATTACTAAGTATTGCGTCCACTCCAAACGTTTTACCGACTTTTTCTGCGTCATGGAAAGAAATGAGTGGGAAATCAGGAGGGATTTTGGCTTGGCTCTCGTCTAGTTTGCGTCCCCACAGTATCCGCATAATCAGGTGCTTGGTGCCGTGGATAGTGTAATATTTGATTGTTCGGTTGGTTTCTTTCTCTAGGGTTTTCCACTCCTCATAGGGGCGAGTGGCAACATGCAACGCTACCTCATGACGCTCAGGGTTAAGCAAATCAAGCAGGCGTTTATCAGGAATAGTGTAGGGTGTGAAGAACCAGTAGGCATGCACTTTTTTTGGCGAATCGTTAATCATTGTAGCGATGACACGAGCGTTTTGAAGATAGGCTGGGCTTGTTTTGCTTTTTCGCCTAAGCGCTACCGCTAAGAAGCTTTTCGGTCGGGACGCGTAGGGGTAATCAACGTCTATGCGGATTCTTATGTTTGCTTCCTGCGTAGCCACAAAGGTTTTCTCCATTTTTCTTGCAAATGAGGTTTGAATTTATTGTTTATTGTGTTGGTTTATGAAAATTTATCTATTCCTCTTAAACAGCATGGAATCCAATACACGATAATACTTGTTTTGCCCACAAAACTGCAACATCATAGATTTGTTCATCTTGTTGGGTTAGGGTTGTTGTATTAAAGATTCCACATGACTCCAAATATTGTTCTCAAAGGTTTTGGGGTTTAGAATCGAGATTTTACTCCACAATTGTTTGCGTTTGTTTTCCCAATTCTCGCTTGACTGTTCGGTTACATTGTTGAGAATTTTCGCTTTTAAGTCCTCATAGGTATCCCAGCGGTACTCGTCAGGTAAAAATTCCTCCATGCCGCCGCTGTTATGCACCAAGGTGACGCATCCGCTGGCTAACCCTTCAATGGGTGCGATGCCGAAGTGTTCCCCCTCCATAAGATGCACGTAGACACGGGAATTTTGAAGCGTTTCTACGAGTTCGACACTGGGCAGATTTGTCTTCAAAGTGTAGTTGGGTGGCATGTCCTTTGAGAATGCTTCCAGCCACGGCTTGTCGCCTTCAATGACGCCTCCGATGCTGACGAACTCGATGTCGGGCAAGTCGCCTGCTAAGCGTTTGAGGATTTCATGCCGTTTGGCAGGAATGAAGCGGGCAACGTATACGACGCGTCTGTGCCTCTGGTTAAGCGGCTTGTCACACCAGAACTTGTCCAGATTTACGGGCGGATATACGACAAGGGGTTCTTTGACGCCGTGGCTGCGCCAATATTTCATGATGGCTTCTTTGGTGTAGCTGCTGTTGCAGAAGACCATGTCCAACTTGCCGATGCCTTGCTCAACCCACCGCTTGAACAGCCAAAGGTAAACTTTCCTTTTCAATCCTGAGCGAGCATAGTCATGGTGAATTTCTGGGAAGTGGACGTATGCTATGTTCTTTTTGGCTTTGTTTAAGAATACAGGTTCAAACGGAGAAGATGACTGTGTTGAGAACAGGTAATCATAGTCTATCTGGTTGCGGAATTTTTTTAGTAGCTTGACAAAGTTGCGGTGTCTTTTGTAGATGGTGAAGGGCGGTTTGGTTTCTATGCGTTTGCCTAATGAGTGAATGGTCACCTCTTCGGGGAATGGTTCGCCCACAATATCCTTGTATCTTGACGCGTCGAAGTCAAAAGTTAGTAGTTCCACGTTTTGCCCATGGGTGAGTAGAGTTTTTATGACGTTATGGCAGACTCTTTCGCCTCCCCCATAAATGTCAAGGTATGCGTGAACCACAAGGAATTTCGTCAAGGTGCTTCAACCTGATTGTTGTTAGCGTTATTTTAGTTGAAGTTAATGAAGCTTTACTAACATGCTAAACTATCCGAGCAAACTCGGTAAGTATAGACTTTCATCAATCCTTCAACTTTGACATTTTTTTATGGTGCATCGTTTTTCTGTGTGCGCAGGAGCGATTGCGTGTGTGACCATATCTGATCCTGAAAATGCTGTGGTTTTAAGATTGAGATTTTCTCCCGTAATTCCTGTTTTTTGTTCTTCCACAACGCTGGCTCGTTGGGTGAAGAGGTCAATTGGCTTATTTTTTCTTTCAAGTCCTCGAACGTTGTCCATCGGAATTCTTCTGGTATAAGCTCTCTGCTGCCTCCGCTGTTGTGGACCAGTGTTATGCATCCACTTGCTATGGCTTCCATTGGGGCGATGCCGAAGTGTTCTCCCTCCATTAGGTGGCAGTAAATCCTTGAATCATGCAGAAGTTTGATTAAGTCGTCTCCAAGCAGGTTGGGTTTTAGCACATAGTTTGCAGGCGTGTTTTTTGAGAACTCGGCAAACCATGCTTCTTCTGTATCTCTTAACGCTCCAATGCTCATAAACTCCCAATCTGGAAAACTGAGTGCTAACTGCTTCATCAACTCATGCCTCTTGCGTGGAACAAAACGGCCAATGTACATTATCCGTTTAGCTCGCTCTTCTATCGGCTTGGTGCTCCAGAAACGGTCTTCCACGGGCGGGTAAGCAACGATGGGTTCGCTGATTCCGAATTTGCCCCAGTACTTCTGCGTCATTTCTTTGGTGTAGGTGCTGTTGCAGAAAACCATGTCCAACTTACCGATGCCGCGTTCAAGCCATTTTTTGTAGAGCCACAGATAGATTCTTTTACTTAGTTTAGAATGTGCGTAATCGTAGTGGATTTCTGGAAAGTGAACATATGCTAAATTCTTTTTGGCTTTGTCTAAGAGTTCAGCCTCAAAGGCAGAGAAAGTTTGTGTTGAAAAAGTGTAATCATAAATGCTGTTTTGCTTGAATTTCCTTAGTTCCTTGATTATTTTTCGTCGTCTTTTGTAAACTGAAAAAGGCGGCTCGGCTTCTATTCTTTTGCCTAAGTCATGAACCTTTATTTGAGGGAATTTGTCGCCTAAAATCTGTTCATATTGTTTTTTGTCAAACTCAAACGTCAACAGTTCTACATCCTGCCCGTGAGTTGCCAAGGCTTTGAGTATGTGGTGAGCAACGCGTTCGCCGCCGCCGTAAATGTCAATGTTCGGATGGATAACGAGGAATTTTGCCATAGGTTTCCCTGTTTAAGGGGAAAATCGTTTGGTATGCAATTTAAGATTTCCTATTTATTCCTGTTAACTCGTGGGCATTTTTGTTTTCGCTGACAAAGTAGCAAAATATATACGCCTGCATGGAAAGTACGTTATGGAATGCACTTTCGGTGAAAGAACAAAACATGGCGCCTAATGAGAAGAAGCTTAAGGTTGTTTTTGCTGACCCGCCGTTTGGTCGTGAATCCAAAGGCGAAGCCGTCACCGAATCACCTAACCTTGGAATTCTCTATATTATCGGCTACGCCAAAGAGCGCTTGCCAAATGTGGAGTTTTATTATCTTGAACCTTTTCTTTCTATGAAAGAACACTTGCAAAAGGTTAGGGAAATCCAGCCTGATGTTTACGCCATATCCTTCAGTACACCCAGAAAAGAACTTGCATACGAAACTATAAGCAAGGTCAAAGGTTTGGGTCAGAAAATGCTCATGGTTGCGGGCGGAGCACACCCAACTGTTGACCCCCAAGATGTGCTAAATACCGCTAAAGTTGATGTTTGCATCATCGGCGAAGGCGAAGAAACCACCACTGAACTGCTCAAAAAATTCATGGCAAAAGAACCCATAACCGATATCGCGGGAACCGTTAACCAACAGAAAAACAACGGCGTCCGACCGTTACTAGAAGACATAGATTTTTTCCCAGCTTGGGAAATGGTGGATTTTGACAACTACGACATAGCAGTAAGCAAGAAGCGACGCATGGCTTATCTTTTGCCGATTCGCGGTTGCCCTAACTACTGCACTTTCTGCTCCAATCCCGTGTGGAAGCTTGAGAAACCGTGGATTAGGAAACGGTCGCCCCAGAACATTGCTCAAGAAGTTAAATATCTCTATGATAGGGGTATTCGAGAAATCTATCTGCGGTCAGATACTTTTAACGTGGATATTAAGTGGTGCATGGAAGTCTGCCATGAGATTGAGAAGTTGAACCTAAAAGGCATGGTGTTCCAATGCAACCTCAGAGCTGATAAGCTAACTGATGAGCTTGCGCAGAAGTTGCGCGCCATCAATGTTTGGCTGGTTCACATCGGCATAGAATCTGCCAATGATAGGGTTCTAGCGGGCATAGGCAAGAATATTACTCATGCGGATACTGAGAGGACTTTGGCGCTTTTAAAGAAGTACGGTATCAAGGTTTACGGGTTCTTAATGCTCTACAACGCGTGGGAGGCAAACGGCAAACTGGAATATGAAACGCCTGAAGAAGTTAACAATACGCTAGAGTTTGCTCGCAAGTGCCTCAGAGAGAACCTAATTGAATACATTTCTTGGTCAATAACTAACCCTATCATAGGCTCGAAGCTACATGATATTGCTAAGAAGTTTGGTGTGGCAAGCTTTAACGTTAAAATCGGCAATTGCATGCGGTTACCAAACGTTAGTGAAGAGCAGATGGTTGAGCACGTGAAGCAAGGCATGATTCTGCAACTGCTCAATGGCATTCAGAAAGGCATGATTACAAAGAGAAGCTACAAGCGGGCTGCTCAAAAAGCTACGAAAATCTTAAACATGTAAGTTTCGGCTGGTCTCTCAGCCGCATTAAACATACGCCCATTGCGACAAACTATTTTAACTGCCAGACAAAACATATTGCCATTATGCCATCCTGCTCCGACACAGACATGAAAGTTGATGTTGTGGTGCCTTCAAGAGACGAAGCCAACCCAACTCTGATGCGTATCCTCAGACGTATGCCTTGTGTAGGGCAGATAATTAACACTCATGAGAAACCGCTTAGCATTGCACGTAAGCATGGGGTTTTGCAGGCGAAGACTGAGTGGGTGGCGATGGTTGACGACGACATGCTCCTGCCTGACAACTGGCTCCAGTTGGTCACTCAAGCAATCGAGCCTGATGTTGGCGCTATCGGTACAGTTGCCGTGCACAAGAATAAGCATGCCGCAGCTTATGAGCGGGTTGTAGGTACAGTGTATAACCTAAGCAAACTGGACACTAATCCACACATCAACAACATCATCATTCGAAGAGAACTCATGGAGAACTATAATCCGCCGAAGGTGTTTTTCGGTGAAGACCAGTACTTTAAACGTTATGTGCTGAAGACGGGTTACCGCTGGAAAGTGCTGCCTTTTTTGGGCGCGACTCATCTGGGAACATCTAAGAACTATGTTACAACAGGCATTTCGTATCGGCGGTATGGACACTTTAGGCTTTTCCAGCTCATCCGACGAATCGTTGCGAGATTCATCTTTACGCCCTATGCAGCGCTCGTAAACACCAGTTTAGAAACGCTCGTCTACCTAACCAAGCTTAATGTTGAGTTCATCGCTGGCTGGGCAAAAGAAACAGTGGCTGAAAAACTGTAGAGATAAAGCCTCTAAAAGAGGCTCAGTTGCTATATGTGTTTTGCTTTTTCCCAGTAATAGAGAAAAAGGTCTTTAGCCCAAGTGCGGAACGCTTGGTCGTCTCCAAAAAAGCTGGCATAGTCTACTTTTCCCCCAATCAAGCGAAAACACACTGCAGCTTGTTTTTCAGTAACTGCCATACTTAGAGGGGGGTCGCTGAGAGTTCTGCTTTCAAGGTTTGGTAGTTTTGCTGGCGGTTGAGGTGAAAGGATTCTGTACTCAGCGCCCTTTGGTACTTCTTTTGAAATGAAATCGAACTGTTGAACAAGCGGTTCGGGGGAGATTCCCCACATGTACTGTTTAGCTTGCCCTATCATGGTCGAAATTTTTGTGGTGCTTTCAACCATGCCTAGAATCAATTCCGTTTGTGATAGCTCATCTATCCTCATTATGAACTGATGGGGAAGTTGGCTTAGGTCATGCGCCAAGAAGTACTGTTTGTTTTTGAGTAGGAACGCTAAAGGTGATGTGAATTCCAAGAGGAGTCTGCCGTATTCGGTGATAGTGTAGGTACCTTCAGGCTGTTTTTTCGTGAGGGCGGCATCGCTTAAGCGTTGCAGTTGCCTAAAAGTCTCCGTTGTGGTTAAGTCTAGTTTGCGGGCGATGTCATTCATCTTCCAATCTTTCTCTTTTAGCTCTTGGAGGATGCTGAATCTGCTTTCGCTTGCAAGTTCATAGAATAAGCCTGCGATGTCTGGGTTCTTCATCTTTTCATCGCCGTTGTTAATGCTTTCACAATATTGTATATCATTGCACATTGTAAGCAAATAAAGGTAATCAGTTTTCGCGCCAAGTTAATAGTGTGAAAAAAATGAAAGTAAACCAAGAAACAGAGCTTTTCTTCTCTATAGAACTCAATTCAAAGTCTGACCTTAAAACTATCCAGTTAGGTAATGATTGCAAGGATAAGGTTCTGGTTGAAGGCACGATAGGCAAGCTGGTGCAAGCCGCTTTCGCAGATGACGTTATTCTTGAAATTATCGGTGACAAGGGAACTTTGAGGATTAATTTGAGAAAGAATTTGCTCAAAGAATTAAAGCAGGAGGTGAAACAATGCAAGCAATAGCAATCGTTGTGTACGTTGTCCTCTTCATCTTAGTCATTGCCGCCGTCAAAACTCTAATACCAAACGAGCAAGCAAGCAAACCTTGCCTTTTAGGCTACAAAGCCGCCTGCTCCTTCACGCCAATAAGCACCATAATCTTGATTACAATAGCCATCGGCATATTCCTGATTACCAAAGAGACAATTGCCAGATGACAATCCAAACAACAACCTTTTTTTTGGCATATTTGCCGCCTATTAGGATATCTATGCAGAAACTATAGAGGGGTCTGTTTTTGCGAGCCTATTTGTATCCTATTAGTGGTTCTATGTTGAAACCTATAGGGGGTAGGTATTTTTTTATGCCACTCTGCTACCTGCCCAGCATATTTGGATCCTAATAGTCAACCATTGCACTACACCTATAGGGGGTCTATCCTGTTGGCGCTTTTTCAATCCAAAAGCATGTTGAAATCGCCGCTTTATATAGGGGGATGGGGGTAGCTGCAGAGCAACAAACCGCGCCCTCTTTATAGTATAAATAAGGGGGGTATAGAAAAAAAGAAAGCCATCGTTCCAAACGATGAATCTTTAATGCTTTTATATGCTGGAATCAGCCGCAAACAGCCGAACTTGAACAAATTAATTTTTGCTTTTATAGGAAAGGTTTTTAGTGTAGTTATTATATGAGACTGTGAAAAAGTCAAGAGTCTAAATGAGGTTAAATTATGTCCGTATTTGCAGCACCAGGAGCATATGACCGCGCAATAACCGTTTTTTCACCAGACGGAAGACTCTTCCAAGTCGAATACGCAATGGAACTAGTCAACCGAGGAGCCACCATAATAGGCATCCAAACATCCGAAGGACTAGTTCTAGGCTCCGAAGAAAACATAGAAGTCCTCGAAGAAGCAGGCTACTCATGGAAAATCTTTCGAGTAGATGACCACATAGGAGCAGCCATCGTCGGCTTAAGCTCAGATGCAAGAATCCTAATCGACCAAGCACGAATCTACGCTCAAAGCAACAAACTAACCTACGATGAACCCATCGATGTAGAAGTCGTAACCAAACGCATCTGCGATATCCAACAAATGTACACCCAACACGCAGGAGTCAGACCATTCGGCGTAAGCATCATCTTCGGAGGAGTCGACAAAACAGGCACACGCGTATTCGGAACACACCCAAGCGGAACCTACAGAGGCTACAAAGCCACCGCACTAGGCGCAGGAAGAGACACCGTCATAAACATCCTAAAAGACGAATACAAAGAAGACCTAACCCTAGACAAAAGCATAAAACTAGCCGTAAAATGCCTAGTCAAAGCCCTCGAGGCACGCCAATTGCCACCAAGAATCAAAATAGCAATCATACCCTCAGCAACAAAGAAAATGGAAATGCTAAACGACAGTACTGTAGACGACTACATCAAAGAGCTGGGTTCAAGCAAGTGAAAACCTAATGAGTGAAAAGTTCACTGTTGCACGTCTCACAAGAGAGAATGAGCATTTTGAGATTCTAATCAAACCTCAAAAAGCACTAGATTATCGCAACGGTAAACTTTCCTCAATAACAGACGTTCTAGCAGCAGACATAATCTTCTCAGACGCCAACAAAGGCACTAAAGTCTCAGAAGAATCAATGCGCAAAGCCTTCAAAACAGTAGATACCCTAAAAATCGCAGATGAAATCCTCAAAAAAGGAACCCTGCAACTAACAACCGACCAAAGACGCAAAATGGTCGAAGACAAACGAAAACAAGTAGTAGACTTCATCTCCCGCCAAGCAGTAGACCCAAAAACCAACCTGCCACACCCACCCATGCGCATAGAAAACGCCATGGAACAAATCCGCTACCAAATCGACCCCTACAAACCAGTAGAAGAACAAGCCAGAGACATAGTCAAACTCCTAAGACCCATCCTGCCCCTCAAAATAGAACAAATAACAGTAGCCGTCAGAATCCCAGCCGAACACTCAGCAAGAGCTTATGGCACAATCAAAACCTTAGGAACCATAAAACGGGAAGAATGGCGCTCAGACGGCTCATGGTATGGCGAACTAGAATTGCCAGCTGGGTCATACGCTTCGTTGCTAAACAAACTCGGCAACGTAACCAAAGGAAGTGGAGAAGCAAAAATAATTTCATAAAAAATTAATGGAAAACGAAGGTGAAATTTTATGCCAACATTCTTTGAAAAAAAACAGCTCGTAACGCCTGGGGAATTACTCGCTGAAGGCGATTACTTACCAGGCGAAAACACGTATATGGAAGCAAACAAAATCTACGCCCAAAGAATTGGACTTGTAGACAGCGACAATAAAAAAATAAACGTTGTTGCACTTCGGGCTTTTTACGTGCCCAAAGTAGGTGACATAGTTATAGGAACAGTCGTCGAAGTCGGATTCAACGGCTGGACAGTCGACATCAGATCACCCTACAGCGCACTCCTACGTGCATCAGACGTTTTAAGCAGGCCATTTAAGCCTCAAAACGATGAACTATCCCAAGTCCTAAACGCAGGAGACCTAATTGTGGCAAAAATAGCTTCCTACGACAGAGCCCACGACCCACAACTCACAGTTGGGGAACCGGGATTAGGAAAAATAACACGTGGGCAAATCCTCAGAGTGACACCAACCAAGATTCCTAGAGTGATAGGCCGAAAAGGCTCCATGATTTCAATGATAAAACAGGAGACAAACTGCCAAATTATTCTAGGACTCAACGGAGTTGTACTAGTCACAGGAAAAAACATAGAAGACGAAGAACTCGCAATTGCCGCAATCAAAAAAATCGAGGAAGAATCCCATACGAGCGGTCTAACAGATCGCATCACACAGTTGCTGAAAGAACACAAATCAGTTAAAGTGGAGGAAAATAGTAATGAATGAGAAAAAAATTGAAAAATTAATTGATAAAAAAGGCATCCGTTCAGATGGCAGAAAAGCGGATGAACTTCGACCTGTAAAACTTCAAGTAGGCGTACTTTCAAACGCTGATGGATCAGCCTATGTTGAACACGGAAAAAACAAGATCTTAGCGGCTGCATTTGGTCCAAGAGAAATGCATCCTAAACACTTAGCACAGCCAGACCGCATGGTTCTACGCTGCAGATACCACATGGCGCCATTCTCCGTACAGGAACGAAAATCACCTGCACCATCCAGACGAGAAGTTGAACTATCCAAAGTCATAAAAGAATCATTAGAACCAGCACTATTTTTGGAACTTTACCCAAGAACAGGCGTAGATGTTTTCGTGGAAGTCCTGCAAGCAGACGGCGGAACAAGATGCGCAAGTATCACTGCAGCAGCCCTAGCAATCGCTGATGCTGGTGTTCCCATGCGCGACTTGGTTGTTGCTTGTGCCGCTGGCAAAGTTGATGACACAGTGGTTGTTGACCTTTACGATGCTGAAGACAAGCTTGGTGCCGCAGATGTTCCTTTTGCTTTCATGCCTAGTTTGAATGCTGTTACACTTCTCCAGATGGATGGCATTCTTACGCCCGCTGAATTTGAAAAAGCAGTGAACATGGCTATGGATGGTTGCAAGAAGATCTATGAGCTCCAGAAGGAAGCGTTAAAAACAAAGTACATGGTGGTTAAGGAGGTTGAAGAGTAATGTCATCACTTGTAACTAAGGTTAGACTAAAGCAGATTGAACAACTCCTTGAAAAAGGAAAACGTCTAGACGACAGAGGACTGCGCGATTACCGAGAAATCAAAATCGAACAAGGACTAATTGAACGCGCTGAAGGTTCAGCTAGAGTCTTACTTGGAAAAACTGAAGTTATTGTTGGAGTAAAAGTAGAAACTGGCGAACCATTCCCAGACACACCAAACGAAGGCGTTTTAACCGTAAACGCCGAGCTAGTGCCGCTTGCTTCACCGACCTTTGAGCCAGGTCCACCAGACGAAAACTCTATCGAATTAGCACGAGTAGTTGACAGAGGAATCAGAGAGTCAAAAGCCATCGACAGTGAAAAGTTATGCATTGAGCCAGGCAAGAAAGTTTTCGTTGTTTTCGTGGACGTTTATGTACTCAATTATGACGGAAACTTGATTGATGCTTCTGCATTAGCAGCTATGGCTGCACTTATGAATACAAAGATGCCTAACTACGAGATTAAAGATGGCGAGCTAACAATCAAGCAGGGTTACACTCCGCTACCGATTAAAAGTCACCCCATAACGGTTACTATTGGCAAGATTAACAATAACCTAATTGTTGACCCTTGGCTAGAAGAAGAACAAGTTATGGATTCACGAATTACTTTTGCTATCAATGAAGACGGTAACATCTGTGCCATTCAGAAAGGTGGCTCAAGCTATTTCACACCACAACAGATTTTAGAAGCCTTAAAGATTGCTCAAGACAAAGCAGCTGAACTGCGCAAGAAACTCAACTGGTGAAAAAGTTGCCGAAAACAAAAAAAGTTGGTCCAACAAGAGGTTTAGGAACACGTTACGGTGCCACAGTAAGAAAACGCTATGTTAAAGTAATCACTGAACTCAAGAGACCACACAGGTGCCCACAATGCGGCTTTGTACGTGTAAGACGTCAAAGCGTTGGGGTCTGGAAATGCCAGAAATGCAGTTTCACTTTTGCAGGCGGAGCATACACTCCAACAACCAAACTGGGCGCTGTGGCTAAACGTGCAGCAAAAGGTGCGCCAGTTGAAGAAGAATTGAAATCTGCTGGCGTTGAATCGGCAACTGAAGAAGAAGTCGAATAAACCATTTTCTTATTTCCTTTTTTTAGTTTTAATTTATTACCATGATCAACTTCCCTTCTAGAGGGGGCACTGGATGGTAACAAGCGCAAAGGCTAATGTATGCTTAAAGTTTACCTCAGAAAAACAATTAACCACGCTTCTTAATGCCCTAAAACCAGAAGCAGATGTTCCACCAACCAGAAGAGCGAACGTAAAACTAGAAAAAGACGGCTTGGTGCTTCTGTTGAAGGTTGAGGCAGACGACACGGTTGCCCTGCGTGCAACATTAAACGCTTATTTAAGGTGGATAAACTCCACAAACAGCATCATCAAAGTTATTGAGACTGGCTCAAACTGACTCTTTATATGTTTCTCATTAAAGCCTAAAAGGCGCTATTGTAGACAATTTGTTGCTCTGCCAGTAGAGCCTATCCCCCTATATAAATCACTTTTTTATTCTCGTTTTTGCTTATTTGAAGCACTATGCGGTTTTTTACGGGTTGTTTTTTGGGTGACAAAATTCTATGTGCAGTTGCATTTTTTTATTTATCATTATTTTCAATCAATTGTCATAACACTTATAAATCCAAAATAGTGATTATATAGTCAGCCAAGCAATATTTCGCATAGCTTTTGCTTGGTTAACCAATTTAGGGAGAAAATAAAAATGCACTTTAAGAAAACAATAGCAGTGCTGTTACTTTTCGCTTTTGTATCAACGATAGTTACAACTTTACCAATAACTGTCAATGCACAGGCAACACCTACCATGAAAACCTATCCTATCATCGAAGCCATTCCAAACCCAGTCGGGCGAGGCGAGCAAACCTTAATCAGAACAGGGATTCTGCAGCAAGCAGCATCCGTAAACTACGGTTGGACAGGTGTAACAGTAACCGTTGTTAGACCTGACAATACAACAGAGACGCTCGGGCCGTTCAAAACTGACTCAACAGGCGCAACCTTCACAATATATACACCTACACAGGTCGGAACATATAAGCTGACAACACACTTCCCACAGCAAACAAACCCTGTAGGTTTCCTCAACTATGAATCAGGCGCGTTTATCGCTGCAGGCACTATAATGCAAGCAAGTACGAGTGAAACGATAGATCTTATTGTAAATGAAGAACCAACACGATTCTATCCAGATCAACCTCTTCCAGCAGAATACTGGAGCCGACCAATAGACCCACAACTAAGGTCGTGGTACTCAATCTCAGGCAACTGGGTTGAAAGACCAGACAACTCGCTAGCCCTCTACAACGACGATGCACCAGAAACTGCTCACGTTCTATGGGCAAGACCATTGACAACTGGAGGCTTAGCAGGAGGCCTGTTTGGCGAAGACGGAATTCCAGCAACATCTGAGACAGGAGACGCTTACGAAGGCAAATTCCCAGGCTCAGTGATTCTAAACGGAATCCTCTACTACCAAAGAACAGACAGCAGAAGGGAAACTGCCCCAGCAATCATCGCAATTGATCTGCACACTGGCGAAGAATGGTTGTTCAGAAACAACACTGTACTATCTTTCGGTCAAGTATTCTGGTTCGACAGCTACAACTATGACGGTGTATTCACCTACATCTGGTCAGTCGTTGGTAACACTTGGATTGCATATGACCCCTTCACTGGCAATGAACAGATGAGAATTACAAACATGCCTTCAGGCGTTAGAGCACGTGGTCCAAAGGGTGAAATCCTACTCTACCAAATTGACTATGCTAATCGCTGGTTAGCTCTTTGGAACTCAACTGACTGCGGTCTTCAGAATGCGGTTATCGGTACTCCTGACTATGGCAGTTGGGGCAACACAGCACACGGAGGATCATTGAATACAACGAAAGGATTAGTTGGAACAGACCCGAGAAGCTACTCATGGAACGTTACTATCCCAGCCGGATTAGCAGCTAGCTCATCATTCTTTACACCAATATTGAAGGTTTTTCCAGACAGAGTAATGTCAGTGGTATTCAATCTTACACAGGTACGAGTATGGGCAGTAAGCACTGAACCAGGACGACGCGGCCAATTGTTATTTGACAAAACATGGAAAGCACCAGCTGAATGGCTAGAAGGCTCCAACACTCTACACTACGTAGGCGCAACGAACGAAGCTAAAAACGGCGTCATTGCAATATGGAACAAAGAACTCAGAAAGCACTATGCCTTTAGCACTGAAACCGGAGAATACCTGTGGCAAACCGAATCAGAACACTACGCAAACGCCTATGGATGGGGCAACGTCGAACACACATGGTACTTTGCTTATGACCACCTCTACTCAACAGGTGTCTCAGGCATACTATATGCCTACGACCTCAAGACAGGCAAAACAGACTGGACATATGAACTGACAGACCCATACAATGAACCAGTCACCGGCGAGAACTGGTGGGGCTGGATATCCTTGATTGCCGACGGAAAACTTTACGTTGGTACTCTTGAACACTCAGCTGAGAACCCACTACCGCGCGGTGCACCATTCATCTGCCTAAATGCTACTGATGGTAGCGTAATTTGGCGTGTTAATGGTATGTTCCGTCAGACTCGTTGGGGTGGCAACGCGATTATCGGCGACAGCATCATAGCAACCATGGACACCTATGACCAACGCGTGTACGCTATCGGTAAAGGCCCAAGCGCAATAACCGCTACTGCACCGGATGTTTCAGTAGAACTCGGCAAATCTGTCATCATAAAAGGCACCGTCACTGACATTTCCCCAGGCACCAAGGACTCGGCTATAGCAATGCGGTTCCCCAATGGTGTTGCAGCAGTTTCTGACGAGAGCCAAAGCGACTGGATGCTATACGTCTACAAACAATTCAGTTGCCCAGCAAATGTAACCGGAGTCCCAGTAACTATCGATGTCATCGACGCTAACGGCAACTATAGAAACATCGGCACCACAACAAGCGATGGAACTGGCTTCTACAGTTTCGCTTGGGAACCAGATATTCCAGGCAAGTACACTGTACTAGCAACATTCGGTGGATCTAAAGCGTATTATCCATCGACTGCTCAGACTGCTTTCGTTGTTGACGAAGCACCACCAGCTAGCGCTGCACCAACTGAAACGCCGCCATCAGTAGCTGACATGTACTTCATACCGATGTCAATCGGTATTTTAGTGGCAATAATAGTAATAGGCGCAATCCTAGCACTGCTACTATTAAGGAAACGACCATAAGCATGGCATAAACAAAACTTCCCTCCCCTTTTTTAGTTTCAATAACATCTCTAAATTTATCTAGTTAGCTAACTGACCCAACACTGTTCTAATAATATCCAAGTTTTCAGCATTCACCTCTGGAGGCGCAGACAAAGTCAAGCTGATACCCATACTATTTCAATCGCATTCGTCTCACCAGATTTCTGAACTTTTCATCGACTCCGCAATATCAATAATTGAAAGAGAAACCTATATGGTGACGGTGACTCCTTTTCGGTTTAATTATTTCAGTCAATCACCCATCTATACATGATTTGGTGACCTGCAAATTAGAATAACTCTTCTACAAATTTCGGGATAAACAAACACCAAACCTGATAAATACTGGCTCAAGATGTCAAAAACAAAAAAGGGGAAATGTTGTTTTTGTTGTGTGTTTTTTATGGGCGTTTTTTGAGCAGTAGTAGTGCTAGGATTGCGCCAACTACTATGATTGCGATTATTACTCCGGCCATTGCGGGCACAAAGTACATGTCAGCTACTGATGGCGGCGTTTCTGTGGGCGCGGCAGTGGCTTCTGGCTGTGGACTGACG